>JAOTSD010000108.1 GCA_030247555.1 Siculibacillus sp.
CAGCGCGTGCGCCATCTGCGACGCCGCCGTCGAGCCGAGCCCGAGGCTCGCCGCCGTCAGTGAACAGAACTTGGTGAAGCTGCGGCGCGTGATCCCCTGACGGCGGATCACCTCGTAGAACGTTTCCATGCCCTCGCCCGGTCCTCGCTCGCCTCGGGTTCGACACCACGGCGGTGATCCGATCACCGCCGTGGTCGCCGACGTAACGTCAACGGGAGCAAGAACCGCACCAGAAAAGGGTGGAGGCGGCGGAGTCTTGTTTCGACTCGTAATTTCCGAATCCGAAATTCCACGTTTCGCAGAAATTGGAAATCGCCTTTGCGATCAGGGTGCAAAGCCTTTCCACAAGCGGTGGGGTCAATGCGCGGTGCACACCATGCAGGGGTCGAAGGAGCGCACCACGTGCTGTACCGCGGCGGCTCTGGCGCCGAGCCCGGCCAGTCGCAACCCTTCGAGCGAGCGCTCCAGCGGGCCCGGCACGCCGGCGCCGTCGGTCGGACTGAAGTTCCAGGTGGTCGGGGCGATGATCTGGTAGCGGGTGATGCGCCCGCCGCGCACCGTCATCCAATGGCCGAGGCCGCCGCGCGCCGCCTCGACGAGGCCGATGCCGGAGCCGTCGGTGGGTTCGCCGCCGCCGGTGCAGAAGGGTTCGCCCGGCGCGAGGCGGTCGACCCAGGTTTCCATCGCCCGCAGCACCGCCGCCACTTCGAGCAACCGCGCCGCCACCCGCGAGGTGACGGAAGTGCCGCCGTCGCGCGCTACCAGGGCGCGGATCACGGGATGGCCGGCGACGAGCTGGCGCGCCACCGCGCCGACCTCGACGGTGCGGCCGGCGTAACGCGGCGCCCTCGCCCAGGAATAGGCCCCGGCGCGATCGATGTCGGGCTGGGTCTCGGCGCGGGCGGGCGGCCCCGCCTCCCCCGCCAGCCAGCTGTGGCTCGGATCCTCGGTGATGCGGGCCGGCTCCAGCGGCAGAAGCGTCCGGCTGCCGGTCTCGTAGAGGCCGGCGGCGAAGAGCGGGCCTTCACCGTTCGGGCCGGGATGGGCGCCGTAGCTCATCACCGTGCCGGGACCGCGGCCGAGGCCGGAGAGGCCGAGCGTGTCGGCCAAACGCAGGAAGCGGGCGAAATCGCCGCGTCCGTCGGTGGCGTGGGCATCGAGCGGTTCGACACCCTCCCAGGCGAGCACCGTCTCCAACGGTGCGGCGAAGAGAACCCGCTCGGCGAAATCGCGTACGTCGGTGAGGATGGCGCGCAACCGGGTCTTGGCGCCGAGGTCGAGCGCCCGGGTGGTGCCGCCGGCTCGGAAGGCGAGGCTGTGCGGCCACTTGCCGGCGACGAGGCCCATCACCTCGAGCAGGCGCGAGCGAACCGGCAGGAACTCGCCGCTCGCGCGGCCGCGGATCGCGGTGAAGCGCTCGGCGATGGCGCCGTACCAGGACTCCCCGGCATATTGCGCCCGGGCGAAGTCCGGCATGAAGAACAGGTAGAAGTGGGAGAGATGGTCGGCGAGGTTCTCGGAGGCGTGGGCGAGGGCGGTCGCCAGCGCTCCGTTGGCGGCGGGGACGGTGCCGGAGAAGGAGGCCAGAGCGGCGGCGGCGGCGAGCGACTGCGACACCGAACAGATGCCGCAGATGCGCGGGGCGACGATGAGTGCGTCGCCGATCGGCCGGCCGATCAGGATCTGCTCGAAGCCGCGATAGAGCGGCGTCGTCACCCGGGCCGCGACGACGCGGTCGTCTTCGACGTCGAGGCGCAGCTCGAGGTCGCCCTCCACCCGGTTGAACGGTCCGACGACGATGCGGTTCACCCTTCGCCCCCTTCCGTACCGGCACGCCGGATGCGGCCCGGCGGCACCACGACGTGGTCCTTCACGGCGTTGAGCCGCACTCGTTTCGGTGTCGCCGATTTCGACAGGGCGGCGAGCGCCATGAACCAGGCCTTCGGCATGTCGAGCGGCAGGCCGACGGGGATGCCGGCGACCTTGGGCGTCTGCAGGAAGCCGCGGGCGCGTTCGAACTCGGGCGAGGTGCAGGCGATGCAGGCGTAGCCGGCGTCGGTACAGGAGCCGGAGCCGTTCCAGGTGCGCTGGTTGCAGTCGCCGACCGCCTGCGTCGCCTTGCAGCCGAGATGCTCCATCAGGCAGCCGCGATCCGAGGCGGTCTCGGCGCTGGCCTTGAACTCGTAGAACTCGTTGCGCGAGCAGCCGTGGTGGGCGAGGTGGTCGGCGAAGAACTTCGGCCGACCGAGCACGTCGAGATCGGTGGAGCGCAGATCGCCGGTGGCGAGGGCGATCAGGGTCTCGACGATCCATCCGGGATGGGGCGCGCAACCGGCGACGTTGACGACCGGCAGACCCGCCGCACCGCGATGGGCCGCGCCGAGGGCACCGCCACGGTCGCCGCCCGAGAACTGCAGGCCGACTCCCTCGCCGGGGTCGGGCGAGGCGACGGGAAGGCCGCCGTAGGCGGCGCAACTGCCGACGGCGACGACGTGACGGGCCTTCGGGGCGAGGCGGCGGATCCAGTCGAGCAGGCTCGTCCCGGTGCCGGCGAGGAGTTGGAAGCGACCGGTGCCGTTCGGCGCGGTGAGGATCGTGCCCTCGACCACCAGTGCATCGAGTGCGACACGGCCCTCCGCGATGTCCTCGAGGATCGCCAGGACCTCGTCGCCGGTCGCTTCCGACAGGGAGGGATGCCACAGGAGGTCGATGCCGAAGGACTCGAGTTCGGCGAAGACGCCTCGCCGTCCATGGTCGAGGAAGGCCATGGTGCAGCCGCCGCAGGCGCCGGCCTGCAGCCACACCACACCGAATCGTTTCGCCGTCACGTCCGACACCGCGGTCACCCCCCGGCGCCCCCTGAGTGCGGGGGCCTCTCCGCCGAAGGGAACACGGTCGAACTCCCCCGGCAAGAGGGTGCGGCGTCACGTTCGCGCGGGCGATCCCGGAGCGGCGTCGCGCTTGCGACGGACGTAGAGAGTGCGGTCGATGCGGGCGACGAGGCCGCCTTCGGTGTCGAGGACGTCGCAGCGAAAGACCGGCAGCGCCTTGGCGCCGTCGGCGGTGGCGGCGAGGATCTCGGCGATGCGCTCCTCCTCGAGGCGGAAGGAGGCGGTGACGGTGCCGCGACCGGGCTTGACGTAGTCGATGGTCGCCGCCTTGTCCCAGACGACGTGGTCGCGGCCGAGGACATGAACCAACATCAACATGTAGAACGGATCGGTCATGGCGAAGAGCGACCCGCCGAAATGGGTGCCGACGTAGTTGCGATTGAGCCGGCCGAGGCGCATCTCGACGTCGACCTCCCGCCAGTCCGCGGCGATGCGGGTCACCCGGATGCCGGCGAAGAAGAACGGCGGCCAGAGATTCATCAGGCGGCGGAAGGTGTCGGGCTTCATGGTTCGGTCTCGGAGGGACGGGATGGTGCCGTCCTTTGAGACAGGAGATTGACGTATTCGTCAATCCCGGCGCATCGTTCCCCTCCGCCGTACCCGCGCACCGGCCGCGACGGCGAAGGCCGCGGCGAACCGCGGCCTTCCGAATGGAGAACGGGGTGGGTCGATCAGCTCGCCCCGGAGGCCGGCAGGTCGTCGCGCAGGGCGCGGCGCAACACCTTGCCGACGTTCGTCTTCGGCAACTCGGCGCGGAATTCGACGTAGCGCGGCATCTTGTAGCCGGTGAGATTCTTGCGGCAGTGCTCGAGCAGATCCTCCGCCGTCAGGTTCGGGTCCTTCTTGACCACCACCACCTTGACCGCCTCGCCCGACTTGGCGTTCGGCACGCCGACGACGCCGGCCTCCAGCACGCCGGGATGGGCGGCGAGCACTTCCTCGATCTCGTTCGGATAGACGTTGAAGCCCGAGACGATGATCATGTCCTTCTTGCGGTCGACGATGTGGACGAACCCGCCCTCGTCGACGACGGCGATGTCGCCGGTGCGCAGGAAGCCGTCGGCGGTCATCACCGCGGCGGTCTCCACCGGCCGGTTCCAGTAGCCCTTCATCACCTGCGGGCCGCGCACGCAGAGTTCGCCGCGTTCGCCGGGGGCGACGTCGTTGCCCTCGTCGTCGCGCAGCGCGATCTCGGTGTTGGGGATGGGCAGGCCGATCGAGCCGTTGAAGTCGGGCAGGTCGAGCGGGTTGATGGTCACCGCCGGCGAGGTCTCGGTCATGCCGTAGGCCTCGAGCAGGGTGGTGCCGGTCACTTCCTTCCAGCGCTCCGCCACCGGGCGCTGCACCGCCATGCCACCGCCGAGCACCAGCTTCAGCGAGGCGAAGTCGAGCTTGTGGAAGTCGGGGTTGTTGAGCAGCGCGTTGAACAGCGTGTTCACCCCGGTCATGACGGTGAAGGGGTTCTTCGACAGTTCCTTGACGAATCCCGGGATGTCGCGCGGGTTGGTGATCAGCAGGTTCGACGCACCGATCTTCATGAAGGTCAGGCAGTTCGCGGTCAGGGCGAAGATGTGGTAGAGCGGCAGCGCCGTGACGATGGTCTCGCCCTTCTCGTCGACCCCCGGGCGGATCCAGGCGTGGGCCTGCTGCAGGTTGGCGACGATGTTGCCGTGGGTGAGCATCGCGCCCTTGGGAGCGCCGGTGGTGCCGCCGGTATATTGCAGGAAGGCGACATCGGAGAGGTCGACCGACACCGGCCGCATGGCGAGGCCGCGACCTTCCGACAGCGCCGAGCCGAAGGACACCGACCCGGGGATGTGCCAGGGCGGCACCATCTTCTTCACGTGCTTGACCACCAGATTGACGATGGCGCTCTTGGGGAAGCCGAGCATGTCGCCGAGGGCGGTGGTGAACACGGCCTTCAGGTCGGTCTTGTCGACGACCTCGGCGAGCACATGGGCGAAGTTTTCGACGACGACGATCGCCTCGGCGCCGGAGTCCGCCAGTTGGTGGTGGAGTTCGCGGGGGCTGTAGAGCGGGTTGCAGTTGACCACCGTGAGGCCGGCGCGCAGCGCCCCGAAGAGCGCCACCGGATACTGTAGGAGATTGGGCATCATCAGCGCCACACGGGCGCCCTTCTCGAGGCCGACGCGCTGTTGCAGGTAGGCGGCGAAGCGACGCGTCAGGTCATCGAGTTCGCGGTAGGTGATGGCCTTGCCCATGTTGATATAGGCGATGCGGTCGGCAAAGGCGGCGACGCTTCGCTCGAAAACCTCGACGACGGATCGGAATTCTTCGACGTCGACCGTGTGCGGAACTCCGGCGGGATAATTCTGGAAATGCAGATGACCCGACGACGTCATGGCGCGCTCTCCCCTTCGGGGTCGGCTGAACCCGATCCCCGCTTTTGACGGAAAGATTAAACCAGCGAACGTCCGCAAGGAAGCGGACTTCGATGGTTCGACGACCAATAGTAGTGTCACCGAGGGTGGCGAATTCGGGTGTCTCGCGCTTCGGGCGGAGAGGTGCGGTGCGATGTTGGTCTGGTTGCTGCGTGGAATTCTTCTGATCGAGATCTCGGTGGCGGTGTCGATCGGACCGACCGGCGTGGTCCCACTCGTCGGTTTCGTCGGGGTGATCGTCCTGGCGGTGGCGGCGGGCCTCCTCCTCCTCGCCTATTCGATCGCGATCGCCGCCGCCTCGCCGCGACCGCCGGGGGTCGGCGGGCCGACCCTCGTCGACGGGCTCGCCGAATGGCTCGGCTTCGTCGCCGGATTCTGCGTGATCATGCCCTTCGAACGGCTCTGGCTGGGCTCGGACGCGGTCGGCCGGTTGCCGCCCGGGCGCCGGCCGGTCCTCCTCGTCCACGGTCACATGTGCAACCGCGGCTTCTGGTGGTGGATGCGCCGGCAGTTGCGCGGCCGCGGCTTCGCGGTGGCGACGATCACGCTCGAGACACCCTTTTCCGACATCGAGATCCTGGCCGATCGGCTGAACGAACGCATCGCCGCGCTTCTCACCGAGACCGGCGCGGAGCGCGTCGACCTCGTCACCCATTCGATGGGCGGGCTCGTCGCCCGCGCCGCGATGCGCAAAGGGGGGACGGCTCGGATCGCCCGTTTCGTCACCCTCGGCGGGCCTCATCACGGCACCGTCGTCGCCCGCATCGGGCTCGGCACCAATGCCCGGCAGATGCGGCCGGGCGATCCGTGGCTGGTGGAGCTGAACCGGGTCGAGGTGACGGACGTACCGACGACGACGATCTGGAGCACCGGCGACGAGATCGTCGCGCCGCAGGCCACCAGCCGCCTCGACGGCGCGCGGGAGGTGGTGGTGGCGGGCATCGGCCATGTCGCCATGGCCTTCTCGCCGCGCATCCGAGATCTGGTGGTGGCCGAACTCACCACCGAAGGCGACCGCGCCTGACCGCGCCGTCCGCAAGGTGTGGCGGGAGCGGGCCGCGAAGGGATCGCGACCCGCTCCCGCCCGGGGTCAGAGGTGCAGGCCGCGCATGATCTGGGTGACGGTGATCTGATCGGCCGTCGGCATGTCCTCGCCGGGCTTGGAGTGACGGGCCGCGTCGGAGTCGGGGAACATCCGGAAGGTGGTGTTCATGATCACCTGCGCCAGTTTCGGAGCCACGGCGTGCAGCACCTGTCCGAAGACGCCGAGCTGGGTGGCGACCCGCGCCGGCTTCATCACGATGGCCTGAACGATCAGATCGGCCGCCTCGTCGGGCGAGAGGGTGGGGACGTGCTGATAGAATTTGGTGGGCGCGATCATCTCGGTGCGCACCAGCGGCATGTTGATGGTGGTGAATTCGACGCCACGGTCGAGGAACTCGGAGGCGGCGCAGCGCGTCCAGGCGTCGAGCGCCGCCTTGGAGGCGACGTAGGCGGAGAAGCGCGGGGCGTTGGTGAGCACACCGATCGAGGAGATGTTGATGACGTGGCCGTGGCGCTTCTCGGTCATCAACGGCAACACCCCGAGAGTGAGGCGCAGACTGCCGAAATAGTTGACCTGCATGGTCCGCTCGAAGTCGTGGAAGCGGTCATAGGACGATTCGATGCCGCGGCGGATCGAGCGGCCGGCGTTGTTGATCAGAATGTCGACGCCGCCGTGCTCGTCATGGAGCCAGCGCACCAGCTCGGCGCATTGTTCGGCGTCGGTGACGTCGGCCGAGCGGGTGATGAGCTGCAACCCCTGCCCGGCGGCCTCCGCGCGCGCCGCCTCGAGCTTGCCGGGGTCGCGGGCGACGACGATGGTCTTCGCGCCGGCGGCCGCGAGCTTGAAGGCGGTCGCCTTGCCGATGCCGGCCGAGCCGCCGGTCACCACCACGACACGGCCCTTCACCCGCCCCTTCAGCGAACGGTCGATGAAGAGTTCGGGGTCGAGGTGACGCTCCCAGTAGTCCCACAGGCGCCAAGCGTAGTCCTCGATGTGGGGGACGCGGATGCCGGCCGGCTCGAGAAGGCGCTGGGCGTCGCGGGCATCGAAGCGGGTCGGATAGTTGACGAAGCGGAAGATGTCCGGCGGCAGGCCGAGCTCCTTCATCAGCGTCTTCTGGATCCGCCGCACCGGGGTCAGCGCCAGCAACGGCTTGAGCAACGACTGGGGCACGAAGCCGAAGAGCGCGGCGTTGACGCGCGCCGCCATGCGCGGGGCGTGGGCGGCGGAGGCGAAGACGGCGAGTACGTCGCCGACGCGCCGCGGTTCGGGATCGGTGAGGTGGAAGCAGGCGCCGTCGTGGCCGTCGAGATGGGCGATGTGGTCGAGCGCGGCGACGACGAAGTCGACCGGCACGATGTTGATACGGCCACCCTCGATGCCGATCGTCGGCATCCACGGCGGCAGCATCCGCCTCAATTTCTGGATCAGTTTGAAGAAGTAGTAGGGGCCGTCGATCTTGTCGATCTCGCCGGTCCGAGAGTCGCCGACGACGATGCCGGGGCGGTAGATCCGCCAAGGCAGGCCGCATTCGCCGCGCACCACCTTCTCGGCTTGGTGCTTGGAGGCGAAATAGGGGTGATCGAGGCCGGTCGCCTCGGCGAACATGTCCTCGCGGAAGACACCGTCGTAGAGGCCGGCGGCGGCGATCGAGGAGACGTGGTGGAAGCGCTTCGCGGCGATCGCCTCGGCGAAGCGCACCGCGTTGCGGGTGCCCTCGATGTTGGCGGCCATCTCGGCCTCGGGGTCGGCCTCGAGGTCGTAGATCGCGGCGAGGTGGAAGACGTGGTCGATGCGACCGACGAGTGCTTCCATGACAGCCGCGTCGACGCCGAGGCGCGGCGCGGTGAGGTCACCTTCCACCGGCACCGCCCGGCTCGCGTCGACACCCCAGAAGGCGAGCAGCCGCCCGACGCGTTGCGGGGTCGGGCGGCGCATCAGGAAGTGGACGGTGGTGTTCGGGCGGGCGAGCAGGGTGTGAACGAGCCGCTTGCCGATGAAGCCGCTCGCGCCGGTGACGAAGTAGTGCATGGTCGTTTCCCCCGGGGGCGCTCTTTCCGACCGAAGAACCGCCGGTGCCGGCGCCGTCGTGCCAGTGTAGCGGTTGCCCGACCGCTGAAAAGCCCCTCCCGGCATCGGGTTCACCGGCGCCGGGTGTCGGCCGAGGGCCGAGGGCGAGAGCAATCGGGGAACGTCGCGACGATTAGGTGACCGTTTCTAAAAGCAATCGCTATCTTCAACTCATCGAACGAGAGGGTTCACCCGTCGGGTGACGAGATACGCAACGGAAGGATCGAGATCATGGCCAAGAAGCTCAAAGCTCTCGCCGGTGGTTCGAACGAATCGCAGCTGGCGCAGACCATCAAGGATTCCGCTCATCAGATCTGGCTCGCCGGCCTCGGCGCCTTCGCCAAGGCGCAGGAGGAGGGCACCAAGGTGTTCGAGGCGCTGGTGAAGGAAGGCGAGACCATCCAGAAGCGCACTCGCGAAGCCGCCGAGGACAAGGTCGCCGAGGCCCGCAAGGTCGCCACCGGCACTTGGGACAAGCTCGAGAACGTCTTCGAGGAGCGGGTCGCGCGCGCACTCAACAGCCTCAACGTACCGACCAAGAAGGACATCGACGCGCTGTCCGCCCGCATCGCCGAACTGACCGCGGCCACCAAGAAGCTCTCCAACACGGCGCAGGCCGAGGCGGGCAAGGCCGGCGCGGCGGTCAAGGACGCCGTCGGCGAGACCGCCGAAGTGGTCAAGATCACCACCAAGAAGGTCGCCGGCTCCGCCAAGGCGGTGAAGGATGCGGCGATGAAGGCCGTCGAAGAGGTCAAGACGGATCTCGCCGGTTGACGTCGGCGCGAGCCTGAGATCGACTTTCCCGGTGCGGGGGCGGGATTCGCTCCCGCCCGGGCGAACTCGTCTCGTTCGATCGGTCAGCGGAGGATCGCCACATGCCCCGTCGGCGTCAGCACAAGATCGGCGTCGCCCTCGCCGGTGGCGGTCCGCTCGGTGCGATCTACGAGATCGGCGCGCTGGTGGCGTTGCAGGATGCCCTCCGAGGCGTGGATTTCACCGCCTGCGGCGTCTATGTCGGCGTCTCCTCCGGCGGCGTGATCGCTTCCGGCTTGGCCAATGGGCTCAGCCCGCGCGACATCCACGCGATGTTCATCGAGAACGAGACGGCCAACGAGGCGTTCGATCCGGAGATCCTGCTGCGGCCGGCCTTCGGCGAATACTTCCGGCGTTTCGCCTCGATTCCCGGGCTCGCCTTCCAGGCGATGGAGCACTGGGTCGCCGATCCCTTCTCCAAGGGGTTCTTCGCCTCCTTCCAGCGCCTCGGCCGGGCGATTCCCACCGGCATCTTCGACAACACCGGCTTCTCCGCCTTCTTGGCGAAACTGCTGTCGGCGCCGGGGCGGACCGACGATTTCCGTGAGCTTCCGCACAAGCTGTTCCTGGTCGCCACCGATCTCGACAGCGGCAAGGCGGTGCCCTTCGGGGCGGCGGGTTGGGACCACGTGCCGATCTCGCGGGCGGTGCAGGCCTCCGCAGCGCTGCCGGGGCTCTTCCCGCCGGTGGAGATCGAGGGCCGCCAGTACGTCGACGGCGCTCTGATGAAGACCCTGCACGCGTCGGTCGCGTTGAAGGAAGGGGCGAAGCTGCTCATCTGCGTCAACCCGCTGGTGCCGTTCAACGCCGACCTCACCCACGACGACGATGGCCGGGGCGAGCGCATCTCGCTCATCGACCGCGGTCTGCCGGCGGTGATGGCGCAGACCTTCCGCGCCATCATCCATTCGCGCATGCGGGTCGGCATGGACCGCTATCGCAACGAATATCCGGACGCCGACGTCGTGCTGTTCGAACCGAACCACGCCGATGCGGAAATCTTCTTCGCCAACATCTTCTCCTACGCATCGCGCAAGCGCCTCGCCCAGCACGCCTACGAGCGCACCCTCGCCGACCTGCGCCGCCGCCGCGAGCA
>JAOTSD010000109.1 GCA_030247555.1 Siculibacillus sp.
GACCCGCGCCGCGATCGCACCCGCCTTCGCCGTGCCGTGGGCGCCGGCGACCGCCTCGACCCCATCGAGCGCATCGAAGCGGGCGTGGACCGCGCCGGCGAGTTCCGGGTGGGCCTCGTCGACACCGGTGTCGATCACCGCGACCAGAACCCCGCTGCCCCGCGACCGTCCGTGCGCCGCCGGCAGGTTGAGCTTGTCCGCCGCATATTGCCCCGGCAACGGCCGGATCGCCGCCGGCGCCGTGGCCGAACCGGCGGTGGCGACCTCGCGACCGCCGGCCTCGGGAGCGGCCGGCGCCAGAACGGCGGCCGCGGCCGGCGCCGCGCGGAGCGGAGCGGGGGGCGGAACCGCGGCCGGCGGTTCGCCCGCCGTCGTCGGCGGGGCGCCCGGCACGACATCGATCGGAGCCGGCGGCGTGGCCGAGCTCGCGTTCGAAGCCGCGGCCGCTTCGTTCGGGATCGCGGTCGCGACGGGCGGAGCGCCGGCGTCCTGCTGCAGCGTGTAGACCCAATTGGGTTGGGCGGCGGCGACGGAGCGCTCCTGTTGGAGGCGGGTGAGAATCTGCGACGTCGTGCGCCCGTCGCGGGCGCGCAACCGGTGCAGCGTCGATCCGGTCAGCCGCAGGCGCAGGCTCGACAGGACCTCGAGCCCGAGGCGGCGGGCGAGCGCGTCGATCGCGACGTCGCCCCGCATCTCGATCAGCACCTCTCCGGGGACGTAGCGCGCCTCCGAACGCGATGGCACGCGGATGTTCGAGGGTGGGGTCCGTTCCGCCTGCCGCAGCGGCGGCTTGCGCGGCGGAGGTCCGTCGCCACCTCTGCGCACCGGGATCGGTTCGTCGTCGTCGACCTCGATCACCCGGACGCGGCGCGGCGGCTCTTCGCCCTGCGACGCCCGTGCCGCCGCGGCTCCGAGGATGCCGAGCCCGATGCCGAGGCCGATCGCCGCCCCGACCCCGCCGCCGCCACCCCCGCGCATGCCGGGGCGCGGCCGCCCGATCGGCGGCCGGTTGTCGAAGGTCTGGGCGAAGGCTTCGACCGTCGGCGCCGACGCGGCGATGATCGCCACCGCGACGCCGAAGAACAGCGCCCCGCGATACCGGCCCCTCGCGCCCAGCGAGGGCGCTCTCGACTTCGATCTCTCGTTCATCGCGTCCTCCTCGTCGCCACCCCTCGGGTGGTTCGGCCGTCCGATCCCGCGCACTCGTTCACCGCGTCGCCTGGACGAAGGTGACGAGCCCGCTCTCCGTCTTCATCGCCTCGGCGACCGCCGCCGCGTCGGCGCCTTCGGCGAGGCGCAGGCGGTAGAAGCCATTGGCCTTCGGCCCCTCGGCGAGGCTCGCCCCGTGGCGCTTCAACAGGGCCGAGACGGCCTCGATCCGCGCCTCCGGAGCGAAGGCGACGAGGAGGGTCGGCCCGGCGGCCACGACCTCGCCCTGCGAGGCGGTGCCGTAGGTCGCGCCCGAACGCTCGCCGACCAGCCCGGTCAACGCCGCCGCCTGGATCGCCACCACCACCGCCACCGCCGCCGCCACATGGGCGAGCCGGCGCGGCGTCAGCGAGGCGAGGAAATCGCCGAGCCGATCCATCAGCCCCGCCTTCACCGCCGCGAAGGGGCGAGCGGGCCGCGGCGCCGCCTCGATGCCCGCCATCAATCGGTCGAGAGCGCGCGACGAGGCCGGCAGGATCGCTTCGTTGGCGGCGATCGCCTCGGCCATCTCCTCGCGCACCAGTTCCAGCCGGCGGGCGAGTTCCGGATCGGTGGTGAGCGCCGCCTCGACGCGGCGCCGTTCGGCCGGGGTGAGCCGACCATTGGCGTACCAGGGCAGGAGATCCTCGATCTCGCCGCGGCCCTTCTCCGTTCGCGTGTCGCTCATGGCCAACCTCGATCGATGCCGGCCGCGGTCAGCAGCTCGGCGAGTTTCTTGCGGGCGTGGAACAGGCGCGTCTTCACCGTGCCCTCCGGGATGCCGACGATCTCGGCGACCTCTTCGACCGACGCCTCGTGGTAGTAGACGAGGTCGAGGACCTCGCGGTGTTCCGCCGACAGCCGCTCCATGCACAGCCGGATCACGGCTCCCTTGTCGGCCTTCTGCGAGATCACCTCGGGCGTGTCGGCCGCGTCGGGGATGCCGGCCGCCCATTCCTCGTCGAGCCCCGTCTCGCGACGGCGGCGCAGCGCCGAGAGCGCCTTGAAGCGGGCGATCGACATCAACCAGGTGGTGACCTGCGATCGCCCCGAGAAGTCGCCCGCCTGTCGCCAGACGTCGAGAAACGTGTCGCTCACCGCATCCTCCGCCACCGCCTCGTCGCGGACCACCCGCAGCACGAAGCGATGAATCCTGAGCTGGTGCCGCGAGAACAGCACCCGCATCGCCAGTCGGTCGCCGGCGGCGATCCGTTGGAGGAGTTCCTCGTCCGAAGTCGTCGTCATGCCCGGATCCGTGCCGGCCCTTCGACCATGTGTCGCGGCGGCGAAGGAGAAGGTTCAATCGGAAACGCGAAAATCTCGACGCGACGTCGCGGCGCATCCGCCCCGCGAGTTCGCCCCCACGAACGATAGGTCGACCGACGCCGTCCGGCGAGCCGAAAATCGTGTCGCCACCGACGAAACGCCGGATCGCACGGTCGCTCCGGCGCTCTTCGGCGGTCGCGGAACACTTCGTTGGCGAAGCAACTGGCGCGCGGCGAAGAGATGTTCGAGGATGGCGCCGCGCCGTTCCGCGCCGGAGTTCGCCGGTTCGGCGTCGGCCCGGCGGCGAACACCCCGACGAAGGGAGAGACCGGACCGCGGACACGGGAGTGAGCGACGTGAGCGGGACCAAGGATCTGTTGCTCGCCATCGATCAGGGGACGCAGAGCGTCCGCGCCATGCTCTTCGATCGCACCGGGGAACTGGTGGCCAAGTCGCAGGTCCACATCACTCCCTATTTCTCCCGCGAGCCCGGATGGGCCGAACAGGACTGTGATTACTTCTGGGCCAATCTCTGCCACGCCACCCGCGAACTGTGGCGCGCCCACCCCGATCTGCGCCCGCGTGTCGCCGCCATGGCGGTGACCACCCAGCGCGCCGTCGTCGTGCTCCTCGGCGCCGACCGCGAACCGCTGCGTCCGGCGATCATCTGGCTCGACCAGCGCCGCACCGCCCGCCACCGGCCGCTGCCGCTGTGGCTGGAGGTGGGCCTCAGGATCGCCCGCCAGCGCCGCACCGTCCACTTCGTCCAGTCCAAGGCCGAGTGCAACTGGCTCGCCGTCGACGAGCCGGAGATCTGGCGCCGCACCCGCCACTTCCTCTTCCTCTCGGGTTGGTACAACCTCAAGCTCACCGGCCGCATCCGCGACTCGGTCGGCTCGCAGGTCGGATACGTCCCCTTCGACGCCAAGCGCGAGAACTGGGCCGGTCGCCATCATTTCAAATGGAAGCTGGTGACGCTGCGCCGCGAGATGCTGCCCGATCTCGTGCCCTGCGGCCATTCGATGGGTCTGGTCACGGCTCGCGCCGCCGAGGAGACCGGCATCCCCGAGGGCCTGCCGGTCTATGCCGCCGCCGCCGACAAGGCCTGCGAGGTTCTCGCCGCCGGGGCCTGGACCCCCGACACGGCGGTGCTCGGCTACGGCACCACCGCCACGATCAACACCTGCAACGACCGTTATGTCGAGCCGATCCCCTTCATCCCACCCTTCCCCGCCGCCGCCCCGGGTCGCTTCGACAGCGAACTCATGGTCCAGCGCGGCTACTGGATGGTGAACTGGTTCAAGGAGCAGTTTGCCGCCCGCGAGGTGATCGAGGCCGAGAGCCGGGGTCTGGCGCCCGAGATCCTGTTCGAGCGCATGCTCGAATCGACGCCGGCCGGCAACATGGGCCTGATGTTGCAACCCTTCTGGAACCCGGGGGTCAAGATCCCCGGCCCCGAGGCCAAGGGCGCGATGATCGGTTTCGGCGGGGTGCACGAGCGCGCCCACATGTACCGCGCCATCATCGAGGGCATCGCCTACGCGCTGCGCGAGGCGGCGGAGCGGCTCGAACGGCGCAACGGCGTACCGATCCGCCGGTTGCGCGTCACCGGCGGCGGCTCGCAGTCCGACGCCATCATGCAGATCACCGCCGACGTCTTCGGCCGGCCGGCCGAACGCCCCCACACCTGGGAGGCATCCGGCCTCGGCGCCGCGATCAACGCCGCGGTCGGCGCCGGCTTCTACCCCGATCACGCCACGGCGCAACGCCACATGAGCCGCCCCGGCAAGCTGTTCGAGCCCAGACTCGACGCCGCCCGGCTCCACGATCGGCTGTTCCGCGAAGTCTACGTGAAGATGTACCCGCGCCTCGCCCCACTCTATCGGTCGATCCGACACATCACCGACTACCCCCACCTCGATTGAGGCGGAGCGCCCCGACGCCTCGGCGAACGTCCTCGACCGACGACGCGACGGCGTCGGGCGCGCGTTTGCGCGATCACGAAAGATGACGATATTGCGAATTCCATGAATGACCTGACGCAAGGACCTCGGCATCGCTCGGTGCTTGGGTGATCCGGCCGCGATCCCTCGGAGGTGCGCCATGATCACGAAGGCTCGGATCGTCGAACATCTCGGGCACGGGGCTCTCCTCCTGCCGCGCCTCGTCCGCAGCGGTCTCGAGGCGAACGATCGGGCCAAGGTCCGCATGACGGTCCTGCAGGCGGCATCGGCTCGGGCCGCCGGGAAAGGCGGATCGGATCCCGATCTCGGCGGCGACATCCGGGCCCCGGGGATCGAGGCCGCTCCGCTGGCAAGGGTGGTGGCGACCGCCGCCCGCGGTGACGATGCTATGTTGCGCGCCGAGGGCTTGGCTCAGTTGCTCGCCGGGCTCGACACGGACGTCGAGGCGATGGTCGCCGCCGTCGAGGTCGGCAAGCCCGCCGTCGGTGGCGGCTTCCGCGAGCGCTGGACCGAGCGGCGTCGCGATCTCGCCGTGAGCGAGGATGCGCTTCCCGCCGACGCGGTCGATCTCATCACCGCGGCCGGCAAGGGCGCCGACAGCATCCACCGGCTGGTCATGGAACTCCACAAGGCGTTGAACCGGCTGGCCGCCGACACCGCCGAAGAGGACGTCGACGGAGCGCGCTGCTCCGGGCTCGAACCGGCCGATCGTCGCGCCGTCGTCGCCTTCATGCGCGGACTGGCGCGCACCCGCGGGCTCAAGTTCGACCACCCCGGGCTCGACACCACAGCCGCCCGTGCGGGAGAGCGGCTGCTGATCCAGAACGACA
Organism: Siculibacillus sp.; assembly: GCA_030247555.1. Classification (GTDB taxonomy): domain Bacteria; phylum Pseudomonadota; class Alphaproteobacteria; order Rhizobiales; family Ancalomicrobiaceae; genus CALBKH01. The sequence goes on from JAOTSD010000109.1 coordinate 5,249, forward strand.
TCGGCACGACCGATGCCCATGTCCTCTGCATCACCCTGGACAGGGAGCGGGTGAGCCTCACCTATTCCGACGTTCATCGGGTCCGCGCCCGCTTCTTCGTATCGCTCTTCGCCGACCTGCCGGACGTCGCTTGGAACGAACCGACCGAGGAGCGGGCGGAGGGTCTGGCGGACGGCGCCGGGTTCACCTTGGTGATCGGAACCCTCGCCACGCACGACCGCGAGCGGCGCGAAACGTTCCTCGAAGCGATCGGAGCGGCGCTCGTCTTCCTCATCGACTGGAACAAGGCGCGCAAGCAATTGCGCCTCTTCGTCGCCAAGGACGACGCCGTCGCCGTCCTGCGCTGGACGGCCCGGGCGGGCTTCGGTCATCGCGCCTTCCTCGAACACGGCGGCGCCCGTCTCGTCGACGGCGCGATCCGCCGGGTCGCGGTCCGCCACATCGCCTACGGCGTCCGCCTCGACGAGGCGATCGGTCGGGCGCAGGCGGTCGACTTCCTCGAACAGGTGCTCCGCATCTCGACCGAAGCGATGCTCGCCGGTCGTTCCGACCGCTTGGTGCGCGATGCGGTGGACGCCGAGTTGGCGAGCCGGCTGGAGCGTTCCGGCAGTTCCCTGCTACAGGGCGTGGTGATCCAAGCCGGTCTGGCGCGCGATCTCGCGGCCGCGGCCTTCGATCACCTCGGCGACCGGCTGGCCGGCCGGGCGATCGACCCGGCCGCCCTCGCCGCCCGGGCCCGGCGCCTCGAAGAGAAGGGAGATCTCGTCGCCATCGATCTGCGCGCCGGAGCGGAGAGATTTGGCCTCGCGGAGACCTTCCTGCCCCTGATCGATGCGATGGAGCAGGCGATCGACGAACTCGAGGAGGGCGTCTTCTTCCTGACGTCCATGCCGCTCGCGACGGCCGGTGACGACGGCGAGACCCGCCTCGCCGATCTCTGTCGATCGGCGGTCGCCGCGGCCGAAGCGGGCGCGCGCATGGCCGACGCCGCCTCCTGCGTCCACGAGGGGCATCGGCGCGACGTCGACGATGCGCTCGCCGCGCTCGCCGACCTCGTCGGCGCGGAGCATCGGGCCGATCTCGAGGAACGGGCGACCATCGCCGCGGTCCTCTCGGCGGCGGATGCGAGCGCGGCACGGGTCTTCGCGGTGGTCGAATGCGCCCGCCGCATCGAGGAGGCGACGGACCGCTTCGCCCACGCCGGTCATCTGATGCGGGCGTTGGTGATCGAGGGTCTCGATACGCGCGGCGCCCGTTCGGCGCCGTGACGAGGAGGATGCGATGAGCGATCTCCATTTCATCGACGGGCCCGCGACCGAGGTGCTCTCCCCCGACCGTGTCGGAGGCAAGGCGGCGAACCTCGCCTTCATGGCCCGGTTGGGACTGCCGGTGCCGCCCGCCTTCGTCCTGCCGGTCGGTCTCTGCGCCGGGATCGAAACCGGCAAGCGCCGAGCTTCCTCGGAGCTGCGCCACTTGATCGATCGCGGCATCGAGCGCCTCGAGGCCGCGACCGGGCGCCGCTTCGGCGATCGTCGCCGGCCGCTGCTCGTCTCGGTCCGCTCCGGAGCGGCCCGATCGATGCCCGGGATGCTCGACACCGTGCTCGACGTCGGTGCGACCGAGGAGGCCGTCGCCGGGCTGGTCCGCATCACCGGCAACCCGCGCTTCGCTCGGGATTGCCGCCGCCGCTTCCTGGAGGGCTGGGCACAGACGGTCCTCGGTCTGGACCCGGGGCCGCTCGAGCGTCATCTCGCCGAACTTCTCGCCGCCGAAGGTGTTGCCGGCGAACGCCACCTCGACGTCCGCGCCCTCGACGTGTCGATCGCCGCCCACCTTCGCCACATCGAGGCCGCCGGCCACGTGGTGCCGGCCGGTCCGCGCGATCAACTCGAGATCGCGGTCCGCCGCGTCTTCGCGTCCTGGAACGCCCCGAAGGCGGTCTCCTATCGCCGCATGAACGGGCTCGAAGATCTCGAGGGAACGGCGGTCACCGTACAGGCGATGGTCTACGGCAACGCCGACTCGCGCTCCGCCGCCGGCGTCGCCTTCTCCCGCGACCCGTCGAGCGGCGCGGCCACCCCGGTCGTCGAACTGCTGTTCGAGGCACAGGGCGAGGACGTCGTCTCCGGCCGCCGGATACCGGCCGACGGTTCGGCGCTCGCCGCCCGTCTGCCGCAGGTCTCGGCGGAACTGGCTGCCGCCCTCGCCCGGCTGGAGCGAACCGCCGGCGACGTGCAGGACGTCGAGTTCACCGTGGAGAGCGGCCGGCTGTGGTTGCTCCAGACCCGCACGGCGAAACGGACGCCGCGGGCGGCGTTGCATTTCGCCGTGGCCTTCGTCGCCGAAGGTGTGATCGACGAGAAGGAGGCCGTCTCGCGGCTCGCCGGTCTCGACGATGCGGCGCTCGAGGAGGAGGTCTTCGTCGGGGACGAACCGGAGCCCGCCGGCATCGGGCTCGCCGCGTCGCCGGGCGTCGCCGTCGGTCGCCTCGCCACGACCTCGCAGATGGCCGAACGACTGGCCGCGACCGGAGAACCGGTGGTCCTCGTCCGACCCGACACGTCGACCGCCGACATCGACGGTTTCGCCGCGAGTTGCGCCGTCGTCACCGCTTCCGGTGGCCGCACGTCGCACGCCGCGCTGGTCGCTCGTCAGATGGGACTCCCCTGCGTGGTGGCCTGCCGATCCCTCCGCTTCGACGAGGACGGCGGTGCCGACTTCGGTGGGATCACGATCCGGGAAGGTGATCGCCTGTCGGTCGACGGCGACCGCGGGCTGGTGTTCGCCGGTCGGCGAGAGACCGCGGTCCGCCGGCCGGAGGCCGAACTGGCCATCTGGCGCGGATGGAAGAAGAGTTCGGGCGGGCGGAAGGACGCTCGGTCGGCTCGATGAGGATGGAAGGCATCGGGTTCGATCGCCGCGCGGTTGGCGCCGGTCGAACCCGGAACGCATGCGGGAGTGACCGGCGATGAACCGAGGCACGGACGAGAAGACCGGAACGATCGGCGGCGCGATGGCGAAGGACGCCCCGGTCTGGCTCCCGACCTGGCCGATCGGGGCGCAGGACGATTTCCTCTCCGACCTGCCCGACGAAGAATGGATGCGTCTTCACCGGATGAAACGCGAGTCGGGCCCGGAACGCTGGAAATGGGTGCTCGTCGTCGCGGGACACGCCGCGACCGGGGTCTCCGCATCCCGTGAAGAAGGCGAAGCGGCGTTGATGCGGCTCTTGGCGGCGCGGTCGGGATCCTGATGCGGAAGGGCCGAGCCCACACGTGACCGGCGAGGCCGTGGCGGACCGACCGGCGCATCGACGTCATCGTCCCGACACGAACTTCCCGCATGTCCGGTGGGTCCCAACTCGCTTTCAGGGCGGCGATCGATGCTCGGCGGCACCCCCTCGCGACCGCTCCTCGGCGCGGCACTCACTCTCGACATGGTGGAACTCCATCGCGATTGGCTGTTCGCGCGCGATCGCGACATCGAGTTGCAGGACTTCTTCGAAGGCGAGGTTCTCGACGGGGACTGGCGGAACCGCGCCACCCGCGCCCGTCGCATCCTCGACGGCCATCGCGGCCGGCTCGGCATCCACGGCCCCTTCTGGGGCTTCGCCATCGACAGCCAGGATCGGGCGATCCGGGCGGTCGTGACCCGCCGGTTGCTCCAGGGGCTCGAGGTGGCCGAAGCGGTCGGGGCGACGCAGATGGTCGTCCACTCGCCTTACACCACTTGGGACCACAACAACCTCGACTACAACCGGCGCGGTCGCGAAGCCATGGTCGAACGGACCCACGCCACTCTCGCCCCGGTGGTCGAGCGCGCGAAGGAGATCGAGTGCGTCCTGGTGATCGAGAACATCGAGGACAAGGACCCGCACGCCCGCGTCGAACTGGCCGAGAGCTTCCGGAGCGACGCGGTTCGCGTCTCCCTCGACGTCGGCCACGCCCACTATGCCCATCGTTCCACCGGCGCCCCGCCGGTGGACTACTACGTGCGGGCCGCCGGGCCATCGCTCGCCCACGTCCACCTCCAGGACGCCGACGGATACGCCGACCGCCATTGGCTGCCCGGCGAGGGCACCATCCTGTGGCCGTCGGTGTTCCGCGCCTTCGCCGATTGGTGCGAGAGCCCGCGCCTGCTCGTCGAAGTCAAGGACCAGCGCGGATTGATGAAGGGTGTCGAACACCTCGTCCGTCTCGGTCTGGCCGAGTGATGCTCGTCCACTGACGCCCGAAGACCGCGAATTTCCCGGTTGTCACCACTCCCGGCCGACCCCTCCGGGCTCGCGCCGTCCCTCTCGTCGCGCGCCGACGCCCTCGCGCACCCGCAGGACGGGCGCCTTTCGGCGAGGACCGGTCGGTCGCCCCGGCGAACCGCCGGAACGCGACGGTCGACCACCCGATGCCCTGACGGATCCAGCCGTCGAGCCACGTGAACCTCTGCCGTGGGAAGGGAATGGTGGGCGCGACAGGGATCGAACCTGTGACCCCTTCGGTGTGAACGTAGGGGTTATAGTCCTAGTCATTACTTTTTGTCCCTTTATCTTATTGTTTTTGCGCCAACTGCGCCCTTTTCAACACCTCACCCTATTCGCTAACCCTCGCCTTTGTGGTAGCTAATTGGTAGCTATTTTGATCGGGAGGGCCCCATGCCCATCACCAAGCGGGATGCCGATGGTCTCGAGCCGGGCTCGGCCGTGTGGGATGAGGGCAAGGGCGCCGTGGCCGGCTTCGGCGTGCGGCGTCAGCGCGATGCCAGGGTCTTCGTCGTGAAGTACCGCTTCGCCGGCAAGCAGCGGTGGAGAGGTGGCTTCGGGAATCTGAACAGGTCCGTTGAGTGGTCTTTCCGCCTGTGAGCAGCCAAGATTGCTTGGCGAACAGGAGAGAAGATGTCGAGACGACCGCGCCGGAACC
>JAOTSD010000110.1 GCA_030247555.1 Siculibacillus sp.
GAAGATCATCCTCGAGGCCTTCGGCCTGTCCGAGACCGATATCGCGCCGGAACATCTGAGGCTCGATCAGGCGACGGCCCGGATGCGCGAGGGCACGGTGGACGCCTTCTTCTTCGTCGGCGGCTACCCGACCGGCGCCATCTCCGAACTCGCCAGCTCGGCCGGCATCGAGCTCGTTCCGATCGCCGGCACCGAGGCCAAGAAGATCCTCGCCGACTTCAAGTTCTTCGGCCCCGACAAGGTCCCGGCCGGCACCTACAAGGACGTCGGCGAGGTCGAGACCATCTCGGTCAACGCCCTCTGGGTGACTTCGGCGAAGCAGCCGGAAAACCTCGTCTACGGCATCACCAAGGCGATCTGGAACGACAACTCGAGGAAGCTCCTCGACGCCGGCCACGCCAAGGGCAAGGTCATCCGCAAGGAGACCGCGCTCGACGGCGTCGGCATCCCGCTGCATCCCGGCGCGGCGAAGTTCTACAAGGAGGCCGGCCTCCTGAAGTGAGGCGACGTCTCGTCGCGGGACCCGACCCGCACACGTTCCGCCGCGCCGGGCTCCGGCGCGGCCCCCGCCTCCCGCGATCGGATCTCCCATGTCCCAGTTCGAACTCGACGAAGCGAAGGCCCGCCAACTCGAGGAGAAATTCGACGCGGAGATCCGCTTCCGTCCCCTTGCGCCTCTCGGCGGTTGGATCGTCGGCACGGCGCTCGTCGTCCTGTCGATCTTCCACTACTGGACGGCCGGCTTCGGTCTGCTGCCGGAGTTGACCCATCGCGGCGTCCACCTCGCCTTCGTGCTCGGTCTCGTCTTCCTCGTCTTCCCCGCCTTCCGCATGCGCGACGTGGCCGCGACCGACGTCCTGCATCCGCTCGGCATCCCCGTCTGGGACTGGGCACTCTTCGCCCTGGCGATCGTCGCGGTTCTCCACGTCCCGATGATCCCGCTCGACGACCTCGCCTTCCGCGTCGGCAACCCGTCCGAGACCGACGTCTGGCTCGGCGCCGCCCTCGTCGTGCTCCTGCTCGAAGGCACGCGGCGCACCACCGGCTGGCCGCTGCCGGTCATCGCCATCGCCTTCATGGCCTATGCCATCTGGGGACGTTCGATGCCCGGCATCTTCGTCCATCCCGGCGCCACCGTGCCGCAGCTCGTCAACCACCTCTATCTGACGACTCAGGGCATCTACGGCGTGCCGCTCGGGGTGGTGGCGACCTACGTCTTCCACTTCGTGCTCTTCGGCGTCTTCGCCACCCGCATCGGCCTCGGCCAACTCTTCCTCGATTGCGCCGCCTGGGTGGCCGGCCGCTATGCCGGCGGTCCGGCCAAGGTGTCGATCTTCGGCTCGGCCCTGTTCGGCATGATCTCCGGCTCCTCCGTCGCCAACGCGGTGACCGTCGGCTCGCTGACCATCCCGATGATGGTGCGCCTCGGCTACAAGAAGCACTTCGCGGCCGCCGTGGAATCGACCGCCTCGACCGGTGGCCAGATCACCCCGCCGATCATGGGCGCCGCCGCCTTCCTGATGATCGAATTCCTCAACCTGCCCTACACGACGATCATCCTGGCGGCGATCGTCCCGGCCTTCATGCACTTCCTCGGCGTCTTCACCCAGGTCCATTTCGAGGCCAAGCGCGACGGGTTGCGCGGCCTCTCGCCCGAGGAGATGCCCGACATCAAGGCCGCCTTCGCCCGCGACTGGCCGACGATCATCCCGCTGATCGGCCTGCTCTACATGCTGTTCTCGGGTTATACGCCTTATCTCGCCGCCTTCACCGGCATCACCCTGTGCTTCCTCGTCGGGCTCCTGAACCCCAAGCGGCGGATGTCGCCGGTCGAGATCTTCGACGGCCTGCGCGACGGCGCCAAATATGCGCTCGCCGTCGGCGTCGCCTCGGCCACCGTCGGTGTGGTCATCGGCGTGGTGACCCTGACCGGCGTCGGCTTCAAGATCTCCTTCATCGTCACCTCCTCGGCGCTCGACTTCGCCCAGAGCGTGACCGCATGGCTGCCGACCTGGATCATGGGGGTGAAGACGCTGACCCTGCTCTTCACCCTGATCCTGACCGCGATCGTCTGCATCATCATGGGCTGCGGCATCCCGACGACCGCGACCTACATCATCATGGTGACGGTCGCCGCCCCCGCCCTCGGCCTGCTCGGCGTCGAACCGATCGTGGCGCATTTCTTCGTCTTCTATTACGGGGTGCTCGCCGACATCACCCCGCCGGTGGCCATCGCCGCCTACGCCGCGGCCGGCATGGCCGGGGCCGACCCGTTCAAGACCGGCAACACCGCCTTCCGCCTGGCGCTCGGCAAGGCGCTGGTGCCCTTCGTCTTCGTCTTCTCGCCGTCGATGCTGCTGGTGGTGAAGGACTTCTCCTGGAGCGAGATGGCGCTGGCGACCGCCGGCTGCATCGCCGGCATCGTCTTCCTGTCGGCGGCCTTCTCGCGCTGGTTCCTGACCACCACCAGACCGTGGGAACGGCTGCTGCTGGCGGTGTCGTCGCTGCTCTTGATCGCCCCGGAACCGTGGTCGTCGCTCGTCGGTCTGGCGCTGGTGGCACCGGTGACGGCGAACCAGTGGCGCCGCGTGCGGATCGAACGGCGCGCCGCGATGGTGTGACGGCTTCGGCCTCTTCCGCCGAAAACGACGACGGGCGCCCCGAGGGGCGCCCGCCGCATGTCCGGATCGTTCCTGCCCGACGCTCAGTTCACCCCGAGCTTCTTCTGCAGGTTGGTCGACGAGGTCGTGTACTGGAAGACGATGCGCTTGTCGGGATCGACGATGCGTTTGGCCGCCTGCGACATCAGCGCCGCCTCGTGGAAGCCGGAGAGGATGAGCTTCAGCTTGCCCGGATAGGTGTTGATGTCGCCGATGGCGAAGATGCCGGGCTCCGAAGTCTCGAACTTCTCGGTGTCGACCGGGATCAGGTTCTCGTGGAGATTCAATCCCCAGTCGGCGATCGGCCCGAGCTTCATGGTCAGCCCGAAGAACGGCAGCATGCGGGTCGCCGGCGCCTCGACCACCGAGCCGTCGTTCTTCTTGATCACGGCGGCGGAGAGGTTCGCGCCCTCGCCCCTCAATTCCTGCACCTGACCGATGACCAGATCCACCTTGCCCTCGGCGACGAGCTTGCGCATCTGCTCGACCGAATGCGGCGCACCGCGGAAGTCGTCGCGGCGATGGACGAGCGTCATCCGCTTGGCGATCGGCGCGAGGTTCAGCGTCCAGTCGAGCGCCGAATCGCCGCCGCCGACGATGACGACCTCCTGATCGCGGAACGCGTCCATCTTGCGCACCGAATAGAAGACCGAGGTGCCCTCGTAGGCCTCGATGCCCGGCACCGGCGGGCGCTTGGGCTGGAACGAACCGCCGCCCGCCGCGATCACCACCACCTTGGCGAGGAATTCGGTGCCCGCGTCGGTCACCACCCGGAAGCCGGCACCTTCGGCGAGGCGCTCGACCCGCTCGACCTGCTGGCCGTAGTGGTAGGTCGGGTGGAACGGCCGGATCTGCTCCTGCAGCTTGTCGATCAGTTCCAGCGCGCCGATCACCGGATAGCCCGGGATGTCGTAGATCGGCTTCTCCGGATAGAGCTCGGCGCACTGGCCGCCCGGCTTGTCGAGGATGTCGATCAGGTGGCACTTCAGATCGAGCAGCCCCAGCTCGAACACGGCGAAGAGGCCGACCGGCCCGGCTCCGATGATGACGACGTCGGTGGTGATGGCTTCGGACATGGCGGTCTCTTCGGTCGTGAGGATGGGGCGGACGACGGGAGGCGCCGGCCCGCGAGGACGCCGCCGCATCGCGCGGCGAGCGGGTCGCCGGTCACTCTGAACGGAAGCTCCCGAGCCCGAAAGAAACGCTTTTTCGGTCGTCCCGCAAGCCGACGAAATCGATACCCATCGCCGCACGCGGCGCGGATTCCACTTCGCCCCGGCGACGATCAGGCCTGCTTCTCGGGGATCTCGACGACGAGACCGTCCCAGTCCTCGACGATCTTCATCTGGCAGGAGAGGCGCGAGGTCGGCCGGACGTCCCAAGCGAAGTCGAGCATGTCCTCTTCCATCGGCTGCGGGCCGCCGACCTTGTCGTACCACTTCTCGTCGACATAGACGTGGCAGGTGGCGCAGGCGCAGGCGCCGCCACATTCCGCTTCGACGCCGGGCACGCCGTTGCGAACCGCCGCTTCCATCACCGTCGAGCCGACTTCGGCGTCGATGACGATCTCTTCTTGGCCTTTGGGGATGAAGGTGATCTTGGGCATGAGGGCCTCGGGCTGGGCATGCGGGAGTGGACGTCGCGCGTCTTCGCCCCGCCGGGCGTCGCGCGCGCCCACGACTTGAAGCCTTCCCGGCCCGCCGTCAAGTCGAAGCGCTCCGCCGATGCCTCGCACGCGCCGCTCCTCGATGTCCCGACGGGTCCGTATTCGGGCTTCGGACCGGGAAATCCGGGCTCAGGCGGCCGGCGCCAGAAGACCTGCGACGAAATGCTCGACCTCCGCGACCGCCCGGCCGATCTCCTCGAGGAGCCCGGCCACCTCGCCGGCCGTCGCCGTCTCCAGCGCCTCGGCGAGCCTGCCGACCCGCATCGCCCCGATGGCGCGCGCCGATCCCTTCAGGCGATGAGCGATCTCCGCCCGCTCGACCGCGTCGCCCGTCGCCGCGATCCGGCGCACCAGATCGCCACCCTGCAGGACGAAGAGGCGCAGCACCTCGCGCTCGAGCTCGCTCGACCCGAAGGTCTGCCGGGCCAGATGGACGAGATCGATCGGGGCCGGCTCGCGCCGCATTGCGCCGATCCTGCCCGCCGCCTCTTCGGCACTCGCCTGTTCGAACCCGATCACGTTCATCCTCTTCTCCCCCGCGCTTTCACCCTTTCCGGTCGGAGAACGAGTGTGCCGCCGTCGCGTGCCCGGCCGGTTAAGGCGGCGGCGGCTTCGTCGAAGAGGGTGAGGAAAAGGTGAACGAACCTCAGGCCGGGACCGACGATCGGGCCGGCGGTTCTGCGCCGAGCAGGCGATAGCCCTCGTCGGTCAGCTTGGCGACGATCCAGTCAGGCTTGATCGGGTTGGCGAACCAGGGTTCCGCCCAGCCGCGGGCGATGCACACGCGAATCGTCTCGTGCGCCACCTCGCGGCCGTCGGCGTCGAAGAGCGGAAGCTTGCCGCCGGGTTGGCTCAGGCCGCGCATGAGGTAGGCGCGTTGCGCCGGGCTCGGAGCCGTCTTCGCGCTCGCCCCGGAGTCTCGCCCGACGGCGGCCGACTTCTCCCGCGTTCTCGCCTTCGTCCCCGCCATGATCCACACCCGTTAACGATGATCGCCGAAACGCGGCAACGACTGTTTCATAATCGTTAATGTGCCATTACCATCCGACTGCGGCAATCTGCGAGGAGGCTGACCGATCGACCCGGGTCGAACGGTCTCGTCCGAGCACGCACGGCATCGTTCCACTTCTCTCGGATCGGCGGCGATCCGGGTCGAGATCGGAAGGATGTCCCGGGCAACTACCCGGTCCGCCACTCGGCACGGGAAACCTGCCGGGGATCGTCCGGGCGGACCGAAGAGTACGGTGTACGGACGCGAGGCGAAGACCCATGGCGACCAATCCCACGAAGTCCATCGACCCCGTCGAGGCGGCCCTCTCCGCGGTCGAGGAGGCTCTCAAGCTCGATCTCGAGGGAACCCCGGCGGAGAAGCCGGCGGCCGCTCCGGTCGTGAAACCCGAGCCGCGGGCCGAGTCGCCCGCCGACAAGGCCGCCCGCTCCGTCGAGGCGGCTCTCGCCGATCCCGCCCCCGCCCAGCCGGCTTCCGCCGCCGCGCCCGCTCCGGCCGCGCGGCCCAAGGCCGAGGCCGAGGCGCGTCCGAAGTCGGAAGCCCGGGCCGAGGCCCGCAAAGCGGCGCTCCAGACGCCCGAACCGGCCAACGATCCCGCCCTCGCTTCGGCCTCCGCCGGTCGAGCCGCCGCCAACGACGACCGCCGCAACGTGTCCGGCATCACCTGGGCCCTCACGCGCCGCCCGTCGAGCGCGCCCTATTGGTTCGCGCTGCTCGCCTCGATCGCCTGGGTCGGCGCCACCGGTTGGCTGGTGTGGACGACACAGGCCGCGCAGTTGACCGACCTGTCGACCGCGGTCCAGCAACCTGGCCTGCTCTTCGCCGCGGCCGGCGTCGTGCTGCCGGTGTTCCTGCTCTTCGGCTTCGCCGTGCTCATCCGCCGCGCCCAGGAACTGCGACTCACCGCCCGTTCGATGACCGAGATCGCGCTGCGGCTCGCCGAGCCGGAGACCAACGCCCAGGAAGCGGTCGTTTCCGTCGGCCATGCCATCCGCCGCGAGATGGCGGCCGTCGGCGACGGCCTCGAGCGCGTCGTCGCCCGCGCCGGCGAGATCGAGGTGCTGGTCCACAACGAGGTGTCGTCGCTCGAGCGCGCCTACGGCGAGAACGAGCTGCGCATCCGCTCCCTCATCGAGGAGTTGGTCAACCAGCGCGAAGCCATCGTCAACAATTCCGAGCGTGTCCGCGCCGCCATCACCGGCGCCCACGAGAGCCTCTCGGGCGACCTGATGACGACGCGCGAGCGCATCGTCGAGGCCGCCGACGAAGCCTCCCGCCGTCTGGTCGGGTCGCTCGACGAAAAGAGCGGCGAGATCTCCGAGAAGCTCTCGACCACCGTCGATGGCGTCGTCACCGCGCTCGACACTCGTTCGACCTCCGTCATCGAGCGTCTGTCGGAGACCGGCCGATCGGTCGCCGACACTCTTTCGACCGCCGGTCAGGTCGCCGCCGAAACCCTCTCGGTCAAGGGCTTCGAAATCACCGATACGCTGAACCGCACCGGTGACCAGATCGTCACGACGCTGACCGACCGTTCCGAACTGATCACCGAGACCGTTCGTTCGATGGGCGAAGGCCTCGCCGCGACGCTCGCCGACCGCACCGACACGCTCTCCATCGCTCTCGCCGAGCGCACCGACGCTCTCGCCACGGCGCTCTCCGAGCGGACCGAAACCCTGGTCTCGACCCTCACCGAGCGCACGGAAGCCGTCACCCAAACGCTCGCCTCCACCGGCGAGACGCTGATCGGCACGCTCTCCACCACCGGCTCGTCGCTGACCGAGTCGCTCTCCAACACCGGCCAGTTGATCGCCGAGACGATCCAGACGCGTGGCCACGAGGTCAACGCCGAGCTCAAGGCCCACGCCATCGAGATCGACGCCACCTTGTCGCGCACCGGCGGCGAGATCGTCGACGCCATCGCCGAACGTGCCGGCGAAGTCGCCGACGCGCTCAAGGGCACCGGCCAGTCGCTGGCCGTCGACCTCAGCCTGCGCGGCGCCGAGATCACCGAACGCCTCGACGAGACCGGCACCAAGATCGCCGAGACCATCTCCTCTCGCGGTGGCGAACTGGCCGACCGTCTCGGAGACACCGGCGAGAAGATCTATCAGTCGATCGTCGTCCACGGCGCCGAACTCGAGAACCGTCTGGCCGAGACCGGCCGCGGCCTCGATGCGCTGCTCGAGGCCCGCACCGGCGAATTCCGCTCCGGCCTCGACGCCACCCTGACCGGCGTCGGCGACGAACTGCTCGCCCGCACCCAGGACCTCGCCGAGCGGCTCGGCCGCGCCGGCACCGAGGTCGCCCGCCTCGTCGCCACTCAGGGCGACGCCGTCGCCGCCCGCATGACCGAGACCGGGTCGCGCATCGCCGAGACCCTCGCCGAGCGTGGCGAGAACGTCACCGCCGGCCTGTCCAGCCGCCTCGACACGCTCGACCAGATCGTCAACGTCCGCGCCGCCGGCCTCGTCGAGGTCCTCGGCGACCGTACCGAGACCATGCGCGATCTGCTGGAGAACCGCTTCGTCGCCGTCTCGGACACGCTCGCAGCCAAGACCGAGATCCTGGCCGACACCATCGAGACCCGCACGGCGCACATCGCCGAGGTGGTCGATCGCCACACCACCGACCTCACCGAGGCCTTGGCGGATCGACTGGGCGAGTTCAGCGCCACCATCGGCAGCCGAGTCGAGGACTCCACCCGCGACTTCGAGAAGCGGGCCGAGACCCTCGCCTCGACCATAGACGGCCGCGTCGGCCGCATCGAGGACGCGCTCGACCTGCGCGGCCGCCAGATCTCCGAGAGCCTGATGGAGCGCACCCGCGAGATCGCCGCCACCTTCGCCGCCGGTCAGGTGCAGGTCACCACGGCCTTCGACGGCCGCATGGACGAGGTCGACCGCGTCCTGACCCGTCGCACCGACGAGATCGCCGAACACCTCGCCGACCGCGTCGCCGAGATCAACGGCACCCTCGGCGCCCGCCTCTATGAGGTCACCGAGACCCTCGACGAACGCACCGCCGCCTTCGATCGCCTCACCCTGGAGCGTCTGTCGGCCATCACCTCCGCCCTCGGCGAGGAAGCCGAGCGTGCCGCCCGCCAGGTCGCCGGCACCATCGAAGGGGCCACGGGTCGCATCTCCGGCGCCACCGATGAGCTCGAGCGCACCATCACTGGCCGCACCGCGACCGTGGTCGGCGAACTCGATGCCCGCACCCGCGACCTCACCGACCTCATCGGCGGCCGCGGCGGCGAACTGGTCGCCGCCCTGTCCGCCCGCTCCGACGAATTCGCCTCCCGCGCCGGAGAGATCTCCCGCGCCCTCGGCGAGACCGTCGACGGTCGTGTCGGAGAGATCACCGACAAGATCGGCCAAGCCCGCGAGATCCTCGTCGAGGCGCTCGATCGCAAGGGCCGCGACCTCACCGAAGCGGTCGCCCGTCAAGGACTCGACGCCACCCGCGTCGTCACCGAAGCGCGCGAGAACCTCGTGGCCGCCTTCGAGGCCAAGAGCCGCGAAGCCGCCGAGATGGTGGCTCGCACCTCCGACGGCCTCGTCCACATTCTCGACGAGAAGAGCCGTCTGGCCGCCGAAGTCGTCGCTCACGCCTCCGAAGCCCTCGTCGTCGCCTTCGACGAGAAGAGCCGCGCCGCCGTCGGCGTCGTCGCCCAGGCCTCCGATCGGCTGCGCGACGACATGGGTGGGCTGCTCGAGCGCCTGACCCAGGCCAACCTCACCCTCCACTCGGTGCTCAACCGCGCCGGCGAGAACCTCGACCTCGTCGAGAAGAACCTCGGCGGCCGCACCGAGGAAGTGCGCAGCGTCCTCGAACAGGCGCTCACCGAGACCCGCGGCATCACCGAGCAGGTATCGCATCAGGTGGCGGCGCTGGAGCACACCTCCAAGCACGTCCTCCACGACGTCGCCGACCTCACTCTGCGCTTCGATGAACAGGCCCGCAGCCTCACCGCCGCGTCCACCCTTCTCTCCGACGCCAATCGGGCGCTCGAGACCACGGTGGAGGAACGTCGCCGTTCGTTGGAGGAACTCGCCGTCGGCTTGGTCGACAAGACCGAGTCGGTGGGGAACATGATGCACGCCTTCTCGAGTCTGGTCTCCGATACGCTGTCGACGGCCGAGAACCGCGCCCGCGACGTCGGCGCCTCGCTCACCACCGCCGCCGAAGAGGCGATGCGCCGGGTGCTGGGCCAGCTCGACACCCTGCGTCAGACCGCCGGAACCGAGGGCCAGCGTTCGGCCGAAGCGTTGCGCGCCGCTCAGGACGCGATGATCGCCGAGATGACCCGCGCCGTCACCGAGACCACCGGCCGCTTCGCCGAAGCGACCGACAAGATGCGCGACGCCGCCCGCATCATGCAGACGGAACTCGAAGCGACTCGCTCCGAACTTCGTCGCGGCGTTCTCGAGCTGCCGAAGGAGACCGAGGAATCGACCGCCCAGCTGCGTCGCGTCGTCACCGACCAGTTGAAGGCGCTCGCCGATCTCTCCTCCCTCGTCGGCCGCCAGTCCGCCAACCTCGACGTCTCGCGCGCCGCCGGCACCCGTGTCGCCTCGGTCGAGGCCGCTCCCCGCTACGAGGCGCCGCGTCGGCCGCAGCCGGTCCCGGCTCCGACCCCGATGCCCGCCGCCGAGCCGGCCGCCGCCTTCGTCGAGCCGCGTCGCCCGACGCCGACGGCCCCCGCCTACGGCAGCTATCGCGAAGCGCCGCCCGTCGCCCCAC
>JAOTSD010000111.1 GCA_030247555.1 Siculibacillus sp.
ACGAGCAGCGATCCGACCCCACTGCCTTCGGCGAGCGTGTCGCGGTCCTGGTTCTGAACGACCCACGACGAACCACCGCTCCATACCTGCACCCACCCACCGCCGAGGCCGGCGCCGAAGCCGCTCGCGGGGCGGCGCTTGCCGAAGACGAGGCGAAGGTGCGCGAGCCCGAGGCGACCGTGGGCGAGAACGTCACAGAGACGGACTCGAGACCGATCCGGGTCGCCGGAAACGGTGAGATAGGGACCGGGTGGCTCGAGATGGTCCCAGGATTGAACGACACGATCGATGGTGAGTTCAACGCCCTTGCCGGCCAGGGGCGAACGATGCGGGTCGCAATGGGCGCCACGCGATTCTATCGCCCCGATCGCCTCGGCGGCGGTCATACCGGCGAGCCCGTGGGTATGTGAGGTCTCGCACCAAGGGCACCAATAGCCGAACTGGTCGGGTTTCTCGCCCGATGGGGCGACGACGGCGGCGCGGAAGGTGTTGCCGAAGGTCATCGCGCGCCATCCGACGTGTGGTGACGAGCACCGGCCTCGACGAAGGCGGCAAGGTCCGCCTCGGCGTAGCGGACACGGCGTCCGATCTTGCGGTACGTCGGACCACCGCCGGTTACGCGCCACGCCTGCAAGGTGCGCGGACTGATGGCGAGCCGCGTGGCCGCCGCCTTTTCGTCCATCAGGTTGGGCAAAAAGCTCATATTCGATTACCTCCGAAGTATCCCGTGAACAGATGTTTGCGGGATGCTTCGACTAATCACGAGATAAGGCCATTCGCCACAATGTAACTTGCGAGAAAAGCAACGCTACTTCCGTGGTGGTTTTCCTCAGATCGCGGTTGACCCGGTTGACCGAAACACGGACCGACCCCGCCCGATGCACGAGCGGTGCGCCGAGCGAGGCCGGAGTCGGCGGTGAGCAGGAGAGATCGACCGCCCAGGCGGTGGTCACGTTCGTTGAACCGCATGGCCGGTGACGAATTCAGCCGTCGCGTCGATGATCGAGATGAGGAATTCCTCGATCGTGTCCGACCCGAGGATGCCGTCGGAAATCTCCGACCGAACCACCGCCAGCGCCTCGGCGATCTCGTCTGGCGTGCGCGGGGGATTGGCGACAAGCCTTCGCTCGATGTCGGCGACTTGTTCCAGGCGCGGCACGTCATCGTCCCGGCGCGGCCCCACGATCGTCTTCACGATCGCAGCCCGGCGATGCAATAGCTCGAGAAAACCACCGCCGGACGGCGGGTGGTCGTCCCGAACCGCAAACGGTTCTCCCCGAAGATCGTCGTCACGCAGCCGACGCAGGGCTTCGACGAGCCGAGTCGCGGTGTCGACGACGGGCTCGAACTCCTCTTGGTCGAGCGTCAGACCACTGGACATGGATCGAAGACCGCGAACCGACAGATCGATCGATCCGGCCATCACGACCAGATCATCGATTGTGGCGCGGGGTGAAATGGCGTGTCGATGCATGAAGACCTCCTCTCGAGGGTGTCGGTTCAATCCGTGATTCGGGCGAGCCACGCGGCGACTTCGGCCGGGGTCGCCGGCCGCGCGTTGGGCGTCAGACTGTCGACCACCCAGGCCGGTACGGCGTTCGCTCCGGTGTTCCCCTGATCGTCGACGATCTCGCCGGTTGAGAGCCGGTGAAAGGGTCCGGAGCCTTGGCCCCTCAGAGTGACGACGATCGTGTTGCGCCATTCGGCGGTGGTCGATGCGGATGCGGCTTTCCCCATGGCTCGATCTCCTCGAAAGATGGGAACGGAAGGCTCGATCATGCGACGAGCCGGTCGAGTGTCGCCTCGATCTCGGCGCGACGGAAAGCGGCGTGACGCCAGTCGTCGAGGTACTGAAGCGAGGCGCGCTCGGCGAGGAGGGCGCGGCCAATCTCGGTCGACTCGGCGGCGTTGCGGCGGGCCTTGGTCGCGGCCCATTCCGCACGCGAAGCGGCGAGCCGGCGAGCGGTCTCGCGCTGGTCGCGGGCGTCTGCCCAGATCGCACGCAGGGCCGCCGGGAACATGCCGGCGAAGTGCGCCGGGTTGTTGCCCCAGTTCCACCGGCGATAGAGCACCCAGGCTTCACGCAGGATCGCGGCACGATCGAAGGCGCCGGTTTCGGTGATCAGGCGGGCGGTGGTGCGGGCGAGGTGCATGGGGTTTCCCCTAGATCCGAAAATCATCTTGTGATACGAAACATATCATCATGAGAAGTAATGTCAACATTCGGATCATATGAAATGAATGATATCACCAGCGCTCAAATCCGAGCAGCTCGTGGACTACTTCGCTGGTCCGCTGAGGATCTTGCGGGGAAGGCGAAGGTTGGGGTCGCGACGATCCGCCGGGCGGAGGCTTCCGACGCACCGATGACGATGACGCAAGCCAATCAGGCCGCTATCCGCGCTGCGCTCGAGGCCGGCGGCGTCGCCTTCGTCGATCAGAACGACATGGGGCCGGGCGTCCGCCTGCGCGACCGCGCCGAAGGCTCGTGAGATGATGAACCCGGGGGAGCATGAGAGCGGCTTTCGCCGGCTTCCCAGATTTCAGCGAGCGCTGCTCGCTGCGGACGTGGCGCGTCTCTGCGGCGATTGGCCGGCGGCTTGGACACCACCGCCCGAGGGCTTCGACGAGCCCGCAGTGATCGAGGCCGCGCGGCGGCACCTCGCCGCATTGAAGGTGATCTCGGCGCGGTTGGAGAGCATCACGCGAAGCCGCCGGGCGTTCCTCGATCTGGCGCCGGACGACGTCCGATTTGCCGCGGGCGCCGACGTGAGAGATCCGGAGGCGCGCCTCTGTGCCGTCGTCGCGCGCGCCTATGCCCGAGCCGACGCGGTGGCATGGAGTGAGGCGGCGGGCGCGGAGGATGATGTCGAACTGGAGGCCTTCGCCCGACACGCGGCCGAGTTCCTTCCGCATCTCGAGCGCTTCCGCGTGGTCGGACGGCACGCCCTCGTTCGCAGGCGATATGCCGACGAAGAGAAGCGGCGGTGGTGGTACGAATGCGCCGAGGGCGCATTCGAGGATCTGACGGCGCTTGCCGAGGCGGCTCGCGCGACGTCCTCGCGAAACAGTGCGCCCGGCCGACGGCGAGGGGTCGCCCGCAAGTTCTTCATTCATCGCCTCGCCGGCATCTACGCCCTGACGACGGGGATGCGGCCCCCACTGAGCGGCGGCAATGTCGGGGCGGCATACGACGATCACGGGGAGAACAAGAGGACCCCGAACCCATGGCACGGACTGATCAATGCCGCCCTCGGTCTCACCGGCATTGGCGGTGACGCATCGACCGATTCCATTCTTCGTGACGCGGCCGGCGACGAGTGGGCCGTCAGCCGGATCGAAGATCTCGCCGACGGCGAGTGGTCACGACCCGAGGGGCGATGGCGCCTCGAATACACCCAGCTGCCGGGCGTCGACATCGAAAGCGAGATCGGTTTGTCACCGGACGCACCGATGTCACGGGAGGAAGCCTACACCCATCCCGGCACGTACCACACGGGTAGAACCGGTCAGGGATGACAGTCGGGACCGGTAGTCCGCTGCGGCTTCATTCGGCGGTGGCTGGCATCATCCGCTTCGCGATCTTCGCCACCGTCGCCCGGCTGCATCCGGTCGCCGCCTGGATCGTCGACCACGAGGCGCCGGAGCGCAGCATGGCGGCGATGCCGTCGTTGCGGGCGGTGTTCTCGGCGCGGCCCTTGTACTTGCCCTCGGCCCTCGCCTTCGCCTGTCCTTGCGCCTGCCGGCGGCGGCGATCCTCGTAGTCCTTACGGGCGACGGCGGCGAGGACGTCCAGCATCATCGAATTGACCGCGGCGAACATGCGTGCGGTGAAGTCGTCGCCCGATGCCGAAGCCGTTCGGCGGAAGGGGTCGACCAACGATGGCGCCAGAAACAAGAAACCCCGCCGGGCTTGTTATCGCCTAGGCGGGGTCGCCCCGAGGGGTCTTGAGGCTCAACCGGCGAACCGGCGAGCGATCGAGAGGAAATGTGCTCTCTCGCCCCAAGAAGTCAAGAGGGCATGCCGAGTGCGGCGAGAATGGCGGCGCGGACCCGCACCAGATCTTCGGCCGGCAATCTCGGATGAAGGTACTTCCGACGCCCGCCCTGGTCTCTCTTGGTGCGGAACAGGTCGAGCCGTTCGAAGCCGACGGTCGCCAGCATGTCGCACTTCGCCCATACCTTCGGCGCGTCGAACGGGGACGGCAGAGGCATCGGCACGTCCAACTCGACCACGTAGCCGACCGGATGCAACGGCGCGGTGGTCGACAGGGGTACAACGGTGCACAGCCCGTCACGATGAGGTAACCGCGGAGAGACGACCACCGCCGGCCGCCGCTTCACCATTTCGGGCTCACGGAAACCGCCGAGCGAATAGTCGCAGAGAAGGATGGTGCCGAGGGCAACGGGATAGAGAATCGCCATGACGGCAATTTAGCCGATCGACGTTTGCGCGACGCCCTTCCGCCGGATCATACCGGTTCGTCCACAGCCTTGGGGGGCAGCCGCTTCGCGATCTTCGCCACCGTGGCGCGGCTGCAACCGGTCGCCGCCTGAATGGTCGACCACGAGGCGCGGGAGCGCAGCATGGCGGCGATGCCGTCGTTGCGGGCGAGGTTCTCGGCGCGGCCCTTGTACTTCCCCTCGGCTTTCGCCTTCGCTTGGCCCTGCGCCTGCCGGCGGCGGCGATCCTCGTAGTCCTTCCGCGCCACGGCGGCGAGCACGTCGAGCATCATCCCGTTGACGGCGGCGAACATGCGGCCGGTGAAGTCGTCGGCCGGCGTGGCGAGCATCCACGAGGTGGGGAGGTCGAGGGCGACGACGCGGATCTGTCGGGCGTCGAGATCCGAGCGCAGGCGTTGCCAATCGGCGGTGGTGAGGCGCGACAGGCGGTCGACCTGCTCGATCAGCAGCACGTCGCCGGGGCGACTGTCGGCGAGGAGCCGGAACAGCTCGGGGCGGACGAGCTTGGCGCCCGACTCGTTCTCGACATAGGTCCCGGCGATCACCAGCCCATGTTCGGCGGCGAAGCGCTCCACCTGGTCGCGAGCGCGGGTCGCGTCCTGCTCGTCGGTCGAAGCGCGGAGATAGGAGCGGGCCAACATCGGAAACCATCCATCGGTTCACTTAGGATGGTTTTATCATAGCAGTTCATTTTAAATGGTCAATGGTCGTTTTTTGAACCGGGCCGGCGGTGGTTTCGTTGGGGTATACCCGAAACATACCGGCGCGCGCCGTGCGATCAGCCCGACACGTCATCCCCGCGTCGGTGCGCGGCGATCGAAACGACATCGGCCTTCCGACCCGTCAACGCTGCCGTGATCGTGTTCCCCACCGCCTCGGCGAGGGCGCGTTGCGGGTCGAGATCGGCGTTCACGTAACGGGCCGTCATGGTGATGTTGGCATGCCGCAGTGAATCGCGGATCTGAAAAGCGTTCGCACCCGACCGCGAGGCGGTGGTGCCGAAGGTGTGTCGAAGGTCGTGAAGCCTCACGCCGTCGAGACCGGCGAACCCGCGGATGCGTGACCACCCGCTTTCCACCACCTCACGGGAGATGCATCGGGACGGATCGCCCCGGCGCGGGAACACCCAGGGCGAGCCGTCGACCCGAGGTCGGCGCGAGACGAGATCCATCGCCGCACCGGCGACGACATGAGGGCGCCGGCCCCGCCCCTTCTGGTAGGGCAACGCGAGGGTGCCTGTCGCGAAGTCGACGTGAGACCACTGAAGCTCGGTGACCTCGGACAGACGCGCCCCGGTCAACAGGAGGAGGCGCACCACCGCAACAATGGTCGGATCGAGTGGCGAGACCCGGTTCTCAGGACGGGCGAGGTGCTTCGCCTTGGGCTTGGTTTCATCCACCACCCAGGGCAGCCCGGCGGCTTCCGCCTGGATCAGCGCCGCGCCGAGACGCCCCAACTCGTCGACCGAGAGGAACCGATCGCGGGAATGCTGCGCGTACTTCTTGACCCTCGCGCACGGGTTCAAGCCGTCCGGCCGCATTCCCCATTCCATCGCCAGCGACAACGCCTTCGAGAGCACGCCGAGGACGCGGTTCGCCTGCCCCGGTGTGGCGCGCAACGCATAGTGGACGCGCCGGGCGTCCTGATTGGTGAAGCCCTCCACCTTCAGTGCGCCGACCATCGGGCGAAGGTGCTTCTCGACCACGCGGCGATATTCCGCGACCGTCCTCGGGGTGCAGTGAACGACGGCATGCTCTTCGAGGAAGCGGCCGAACAGATCGGACATTGCGGCGCCCCGCCTCTTCTCGCGCCGATCCCCGAGAGGATCGCCGCCCCTGCCGACGGTGACGAGGATCTCGCGGGCCTGGTCCCGCGCCTGGTCGGGCGTGATCACCCCATGCCGGCCGATCGTCGGCCGCCGGTCGCGACCTTCCAGGGTGCGATACCGAACGACGTAGGACTTCACCCCCGAGGGCAGCACGACGAGACCGAATCCGGGGAGATCGTCGTCCCAAGCGATCCACCTTTCGGCGCGCGGCGCGGCTGTGTCGACGAAACGCTTCGTGATCTTCGGCATGAAGGCCCCGGCCTGGACGGCACCCGCGAAACGATGGACGGCACCATGGCCGATGCCGTCCACTCTAACCCTTTGATTTCATGTCGTTTGGACGACAATGGACGCCTGGACGGCAACCACCGCCCTATATCCGGCCTTTCACGGGACCGATGGGGCGGACGGAAAAACCGTTCCAAGCCTCGGCGGCAGGGTATCACGAACTCGATCCGTGTCACCAATGGGTCACCAGAAGAAGGAGAAGGCAACCGTAGCCCATCGCAGAGCAGCGAATACGGCACCCCCCATAACCATCTATTCCGACGTAACTTTTCGCAACTGATCGAAAAGCCCGGTAGACTACAGAAATCGCCGGTTTCGCGTTCCTAAACCGTAGGTCAGGGGTTCGAATCCCTTCCGGGAGGCCATTTCCGCCTCATTGGGATCCTCCTCCCCGCGAACCCAGGCCCGCCGGACCGGCCCTCCACCGAGCCGGGATCGGGTCGACGACGAGGCGCCGTCGTCGCCTCGTCGTCGGCCACCGTAGCCCCGCCGCTTCGATCTTCGTCGGAGGGGTTTCTGCGGAGTGCGTAAATCGATATCTCTGGTATAGGATATCCTTCGCGGCGAAGCCCGTCGCCCGCCGGACACGTCGCATGCGCCTGACCAGCTACACGAACTATGCGCTTCGAGCTCTGATGTACGCGACGCTCGCCCACCCGCGGCTGGTGCGCGTCCAGGACGTCGCCGACGCCTACGGCATCTCGCGCACCCATCTGGTCAAGTGCGTCCACCATCTCGGTATCTGGGGTTACCTGATCAACCAGCGCGGCCGCAACGGCGGCTTCCGCCTCGCCCGCCCGCCGGAGACGATCAGCGTCGCCGAGATCGTCCGCCACACCGAGGAGGGCTTCTCGGCCCCCGCCTGCGGCGAGCCCGACACCGCGGTCCTGCGTCTGGTCGACGCGGTGCAGCGCGCTCAGTCCGCCTTCCTCGACGTGCTCGAGCATCACACCATCGCCGACATCACCGCCAACACGTCGGAATTGCGCTGCATCCTCGGCTTCGACGTCGAACGCGCCGCCTGAGGCGTGACGTCGACCGGCCGCGACCTCCGGTCGCGCCGCTTCGAACCGCGTTCAGGCCCGCTCGGGCTGACGCGCCGGCGTCGCGGCGTCGAGCGCCAGATCGGCGACCGAAGTGTCGCGCAGCACCGCCGAGAAGGCGGCGTGGGCCTCGCCGCAGGCGACGCGCAGACGGCAGACCGATGCGATGCGACAGTCGCCGTCGGATTGCAGATGGCAGGGAAAGAGATCGCCCTCGTCCTCGAAGAGGCGCACCACTTCGAGCAGGTTCATGGACTCCGGCGATCGGCCGAGCAGATATCCGCCACCGCGCCCACGCATGCCCTTCAGATAGCCCGCCCGCATCAACCGGTGGCAGGCCTTGACCACCAGCGCCTCGGTCAGGCCGAGCGACTGGGCCATGCCGACCATGGTGACCGGTTCACCCTGCGCCGTGGCGCAGGACATCAGGATGCGCAGGGCACCATGGGTGCAGGCGTTGAGTTGCATCGATGGCCTTTCCCGCCGGGTCGCTCTCGCGATCGGAGATGCACACCCCGCCCGTCCCCGCGGCACACCCGCGAGCCCGGTCGGTTCTTGTACCGCCGCGTCGGCGTCCGCGGCAAGATGGTGTGGTTGCGCATGTGTCGGAAGGGTGACTTCGTCGCGACCCGGCGCG
This sequence comes from Siculibacillus sp., assembly GCA_030247555.1. Taxonomy (GTDB): domain Bacteria; phylum Pseudomonadota; class Alphaproteobacteria; order Rhizobiales; family Ancalomicrobiaceae; genus CALBKH01. The sequence continues at coordinate 8,261 of JAOTSD010000111.1, forward strand.
GGGCCTGAACCGGAGACGCCAACGAGCGCGCGTCGAGCGCCGGCAAGACGCCGCCATCACCTCGATGCACCGCGCGGTCGAAGCCGCGACCGACGGGCCGGACCGCCTCCATCGGACGATCGAAGCCGGGATCGCCCCGCGCGACGACCCGCTCCGCACCGATTCGCGGTACCGTGAGTGAGTGGTGCCCCAGGCCGGACAAAGATGCGAACACATACATCATTGAGTTCATGATATAAATGACCAATCAACTCAAGGTGATTGCTGCTTTGATCACGTCAGGTTGCCGAAGCAGAAGATTCTATCGCCGTGACAGTTGCACCTGTTCCCACGTGAATAAAATCCGTATTCAATGAGCAGACTCTCGTTTCATCCTGATTGTCTATCTTGACCTCAAAAGCTGAGCCGAGAGGGCAATAAAATATTTGCTTGCTCTTGATAATTACGTGCTCTTTGAGCCGAGCAATAATGGGCACGATGTTCTCTCCAATGGCAATCGCAACACTTGCGCTAAGTTCTATTAATTCTTGGTTGAGATCCCCCAAATTCGCCGTGACCCCCTTTACTATGAGGTAGTTTCGTAGTGTTTGTTGGGGTGCGGACTTGAGTTTTGACACGGTCTCCATGACAGGAGACCAATCACGCTGCAATTCGGACATTGCGGGGAAAATGGCACCTGCTTCATTTGCGATGTGCGTTGCTGCTCCGGCACGCTCAGCAAAAGGCAAGCTATGGAAATGCACGCTGTCCACGATAGCGCGGGTCCGCAGAGCAATTTCAAATAAATGCTCTGGCGTACGGATCACCCCGGCTTTGAGACGAGGGATAATCGCGTCGGCGAATTTGATAGAGATAGGGACATCAACAGGCCTAAGTGCCGCGACGCCCTGGGGCCGTGCATCGTTCATGATATGTAGGCCAAACAAACTGCGAATAGAATGCGGAATATAAGTCCCGACGGCACCGCGACAGTAAGGCTCATTTTTCAGAACAAAATCGAAGCAGTATAGCCATTGACTCTCGCTAATCTCTTGGCGTGACGATGCAAATTTCGAAAGCTTTTCAGCAACATATTCCCGACGAAAGGAGTAAACGGGCCGCAGGGCAGGTCCTCCAGCCTGCGCGTTCGCTGAAAACCACCGTAGTAACTCAGATCGCAGTTCTGGACGATGTGTTAGGTGGTAAGCGAAGGAGTCAAATGCCGCAGCAACGTAGTCGCGCCGACCTTCAAAGGCGTTATTGGAAACTGATGTGATGGGAAAACTCAAATCAAAGTGCTTATCATGAACCAATTCTATCAGATTTTTGTATGTATTTGAAAGGCGTCCGGAGATATTATGCTCACCATCATCGAGTGCAAGACACAGTCGCAACTCAGATGCATTGACGATCGCATCAAATAGGCTTGCAGCAATCGTAATGCCATTCGGGTCGCGCTTGCTGCTTGAGTCATTTTCAAACACATTCGCAACAGCAAGGAAGCAAGTTGAGTCGGTCGAGAAAACGCGAGGCTTATGGCTCATAGCGAATCCTTTCAAAAGTTCAGAAGCGCATTGTTAAAGAGATTTGGCGATAAATGTGGCTGAATATTGATCGGAATGGTTGTTGCAAGCCGCAATATCAAGTTTGTCCGAATATCGCGCGATGAAGTTGCGCCCCATCAAGGAAAGAGAGGTGGTCTCGCTGATTTGAACAGTCAGGCCCGGTCCGGTTGAGTGGATTTCCGCCTCTTTCATGCCGCCGCGAGGAGCGGCGTGTTGTTGAAGTAGGCC
>JAOTSD010000112.1 GCA_030247555.1 Siculibacillus sp.
AGCCTCGACCGCCGCCTGGATCAGGTGGCGGAGGAGGGCTTCACCCGCATACTTGCGGGCGCCGGCCGAGCCCTGGAGGATCACCGGGCTGTCGGTCTCGCGGGCCGCTTCCATGATGGCGCGGACCTGCTCCATGTTGTTGACGTTGAAGGCCGGCAGTCCGTAGCCGTTCTCGGCGGCGTGGTCGAGCAACTGGCGCATGGAAACGAGCGGCATCGGGAGTCCTCTCCTGTCAGGGGCATCGGGTCGTTCGGTGTGGCCGCGGGGCGGCCACACCCATGAGGAGGCGCGCCGAGCGCCCCGGAATTCGCCTCAGGCGCGGGCGAGGACGCCCTTCACCGCGTCGATCACCTTGTCGACGGTGAAGCCGAAGTACTTCAGCAGCGCCTTGTCGGGACCGCTCTCGCCGAAGCGGTCGATGCCGACCACGGCGCCGGAGCGGCCGACGAAGCCCTTCCAGCCGCGGGTGGAACCGGCTTCGACGGCGACGATCGGCAGGTCCGGCGGCACGACGTCGTCCTGAGCGGCGCGGTCGAGACGTTCGAAGGCTTCGACGCAGGGCATGGAGACGACGCGGACGTGGATGCCCTCGGCCTCCAGCGCCTCGGCCGCTCCGATCGCCAGAGCGACTTCCGATCCGGTGGCGACGATCGTCGCCTTCGCTCCGTCGGGGGCGCGCAGCAGATGGCTGCCCTTGCCGTTCGGCGCTTCGTTGCGGACCTGCGGCGGCAGGCCCTGACGCGACAGGATGAGCGCGGTCGGGCCGTCCTTGCGGGAGAGCGCCGCGGCCCAGGCCGCCGCCGTCTCCACCGCGTCGGCCGGACGCCAGACGTCGAGGCCCGGGATGAGGCGCAAGCTCTCGACATGCTCGACCGGCTGGTGGGTGGGGCCGTCCTCGCCGAGCGCGATGCTGTCGTGGGTCAGGACGTAGACGACGCGCAGGCCCATCAGCGCCGACATGCGGATGGCGTTGCGGGCGTAGTCGGAGAAGACCAGGAAGGTCGCGACGTAGGGGATGAAGCCGCCGTGCAGGGCGATGCCATTGGCGATCGCCGACATGCCGAACTCGCGCACGCCGAAGAACACCTGATTGCCCGCCGGATCGCGCGAGACCGGCACACCCTTCGGGTGGGTCGTCAGGTTCGAATGGGCGAGGTCGGCGGAGCCGCCGAACATCTCCGGACAGTGATCGGCGAAGGCGCCGAGCGCGATCTGGCTCGCCTTGCGGGTCGCCACCGTGCCGGCCGCCTCGGCGGCGGTGAGAGCGACGAGCGAGGCTGCGGCGAAGGCGGGGGAGAGTTCGCCGTCCATGCGGCGGGTGAACTCGCCGGCGAGATCGGGATGGGCCTTCGCGTAGGCGGCGAAACGGGCGTTCCACTCCGCCGAGGCGGCGGCACCGGCCGTGCGGGCGTCCCAAGCGGCGTAGACTTCGGCCGGGATCACGAAGGGCGCGTGCGCCCAGTTCATGGCGGCGCGGACCTTCTCGATCTCCGACGACCCGAGCGGCGCGCCATGGCTCGACTCCGAGCCCTGCTTGCCCGGCGAACCGCGGCCGATCACGGTGCGGCAGCAGATCAGCGAGGGCTTGTCGGTCGCGGCGAGCGCGAGCTTCGTCGCCGCATCGATGGCGGCAGGATCGTGGCCGTCGACACCGCGCACGACGTGCCAGCCGTAGGCCTCGAAGCGGGCCGGCGTATCGTCGGCGAACCATTCGACGCACTTGCCGTCGATCGAGATGCCGTTGTCGTCCCAGAAGCAGACGAGCTTGCCGAGCTTCAACGAGCCGGCGAGCGAGGCGACCTCGTGGGAGACGCCCTCCATCATGCAGCCGTCGCCGAGGAAGACGAAGGTGCGATGATCGACGATCTCGTGGCCGGGGCGGTTGAACTGGGCGGCGAGGGTCTTCTCGGCGAGCGCCATGCCGACGGCATTGGCCAACCCCTGCCCCAGCGGCCCGGTGGTGGTCTCGACGCCCGGGGTCATGCCGTATTCGGGATGGCCGGGGGTCTTGGAATGGAGCTGCCGGAACTGCTTCAGATCGTCGATCGTGAGGTCGTAGCCGGTCAGATGCAGGAGCGCGTAGACCAGCATCGAGCCGTGGCCGTTCGACAACACGAAGCGATCGCGGTTCGGCCACTTGGGGTTCGCCGGATCGTGGCGCAGGTGACCGCGCCACACGGCCGCGGCGATCTCGGCCATGCCCATCGGCGCGCCCGGATGACCGGACTTCGCCTGCTCGACCGCATCCATGGCGAGCGCCCTGACGGCGGCGGTGACCGGCCACGCGAGCGAACCGGGGGCGGCGGAATCGACGGGGATCGCGACGTTCATGGCATTTCCTCTCGGGCGAATTTCGTGTGTTCGTTTCGTTGGAGGCGCGATGCGCCTCGAGATCTCTCGTTCTTCACCGGCCGGAGGCCGGAACCCTTCTTCCCTTGCGGGAGAAAGCGCACCCCGGGGTGCTCCCGCCTCCGATCCCGTCATGGCGGGGCTCGACCCGGCCACTCATCCGACCCACCCCTCCCCGGGAGGTCGCCGGATCCCCGGGGCGAGCCCGGGGATGACGGAGTGGAGAGGCGGTGCGATCACGGCGGGCGGGGCCCTTCGCGACCGCTTCCGAGGTCTGTCCGCCCCTCGCCTCACATCGCTCGCTTGCGGCGATCCACCAGTTGCATGATCAGCGGGGTGAGGATCAGCTGCATGGCGATGTCGAGCTTGCCGCCGGGGACGACGATCGAGTTCGCTCGGCTCATGAAGCTGTCGTGGATCATCGACAGGAGATAGGGGAAGTCGATGCCGCGCGGGTTCTTGAAGCGGATCACCACGATGCTCTCGTCGGGGGTCGGGATCGACCGGGCGATGAACGGGTTCGAGGTGTCGACGGTCGGCACGCGCTGGAAGTTGACGTCGGTCTCGGTGAACTGCGGCACGATGTAGTGCACGTAGTCGGGCATGCGGCGCAGGATCGTGTCCGTCACGGCTTCGGTGGTGTAGCCGCGGGTCGCCTTGTCGCGATGGAGCTTCTGGATCCACTCGAGATTGATGACGGGCACGACGCCGATCTTGAGGTCCGCATGTTGGGCGATGTTCACCGTGTCGGTGACCACGGCGCCGTGCAGGCCTTCGTAGAACAGGAGATCGGAGCCGGGTTCGAGGTCGCGCCACGCGGTGAAGGTGCCGGGGGCGGAGCCGTACTTCTCCGCCTCCTCGGCGTCGTGGATATAGGTGCGGGTCTTGCCGGTGCCGGTGGCGGCATAGGAGCGGAAAGTCTCCTCGAGCTCGGCGAACAGGTTCGACTCCGCGCCGAAGTGGGAGAAGTGGTGGTCGCCGGCCGAGGCCTTCTCCGCCATCACCTTGCGCATCTCGGTGCGGTCGTAGCGATGGAAGGCGTCGCCCTCGATCGAGGCGGTCTTGACGCCCTCACGGCGGAAGATCTGGTCGAAAGTGCGCTTGACCGAAGTGGTGCCCGCTCCGGACGAACCGGTGACGGAGATGATCGGATGCTTGAACGACATGGGATGTTCCCTCCGCCCGTGTTCGCGTCACGGGTCTCGATGCGTCGGTGTCGGGGTCAGGCGGTCAGCAGGCCGCGGCGCGAGAAGAGCGGCGACTTGTCGGACCAGCCGAGATCGCTCGACAGATAGCGTTCGACGCGCTCGACCTTGGTCTTGGAGCCGAACACCAGGGGCGTGCGCTGGTGCAGCTTCTCCGGCACGATCTCGAGCACCGAGGTCTTGCCGTCGCTCGCCCGGCCGCCGGCCTGCTCCATCAGGAAGCCCATCGGGGCGGCCTCGTAGACCAGACGGATGCGGCCCGAGGCGTAGCCCTTGCGCGCATCGCCGGGGTAGAGGAAGACGCCGCCGCGCACGAGGATGCGGTGGGCTTCGGCCACCATCGAGGCGATCCAGCGCATGTTGTAGTCGACCTGACGCGGGCCATCCTTGCCGGCGACGAGATCGTCGACATAGGTGCGGATGCGGTCGTCCCAGTGCCGATAGTTCGACATGTTGATGGCGAACTCGCGCGCCTCGGCCGGAACCTCCAGCGCCGCGTCGGTCTGCACGAACTTCCGCCGCTCGGGATCGAGGACGTAGAGTTCGGTGCCCTCGCCGACGGTGAGGACGAGGGCCACGTGCGGGCCGTAGACGACATAGCCGGCGGCGAGCTGCTCGCTGCCCGGACGCATGAAGGCGGCGTCGGAGGCGGGGTCTATCCCCTCGATGCGCGGGCGGATCGAGAAGATCGTGCCGACCGAGACGTTGGTGTCGATGTTGGAGGAGCCGTCGAGCGGATCGACCGCGACGAGCAACGTGCCCTCCGGATCGAGCGCCACGGCATGATCGGCCTCCTCGGAGGCGAGCGCCGCCACCGGGGCGCCGCGCAGAGCCTCGGCGATCATGGTGTCGCAGATGACGTCCAGTTCCTTCTGGGCGTCACCGCCGGCGTTCTCCGCGCCGCGCGAAGCGCCCAGCGCTCCGGCGAGCGGACCGGTCGCGACGAGCTTGGCGATGTCGGCGCAGGCACGGGCCAGCACGTTCACGGTCGTGGCGACCGCGCCGCGGGTGGCGTCCTCACCGGCCCAGGCATCCAGACGGGTAGCGAGATCGAGGGGGCGATTGTCTTCGGCCATTTCGAGAACCTCGTGGCGTTTCCTCTTGATTATGCTAGTCTTTTTCTTTTCTCACTTACCGGTCGCGACGCTCAGCACGCGGCTCGAGCGGATTTCCTCGGCGGTGATCGTCGACAGCGCATCGGCGTCGACGGTGCCGCCGGCATCGAACAGGCGGATCGCCTGTCTGAGGCGGGCCCGATCGAAGGCATTGCGGATCGATCGGGCGTTGGCGAAATCGGACTGGGATCGGCGGGCGATGATGTAGTCGCGCATCGCGGCCTTCGCGCCCTCGTCGAAGCGATACCCCTCCTTCTCGGCGATCAATTCGGCGATGTGGAAGAGCTCGTCGTCGGAGTAGTCCGGGAAATCGATGTGGTGGGCGATGCGCGAGCGGAAGCCCGGGTTCGCCGAGAAGAAGGTCTGCATGCGATCGGCGTAGCCGGCGAGGATGACCACCAGGTCGTCGCGCTGGTTCTCCATGACCTGCAACAGGATCTCGATCGCCTCCTGGCCGTAGTCCTTCTCATTCTCCGGCCGATAGAGGTAGTAGGCCTCGTCGATGAACAACACGCCGCCCATCGCCCGCTTCAGGACCTCTTTGGTCTTGGGGGCGGTGTGACCGATGTACTGGCCGACGAGATCGTCGCGGGTGACCGAGACGAGGTGGCCTTTGCGGACGTAACCGAGGCGATGGAGGATGCCCGCCATGCGCAACGCCACCGTCGTCTTGCCGGTGCCGGGATTGCCGGTGAAGGCCATGTGCAACGTCGGCGTCGAGGCTTCGAGGCCCAACTCACGGCGCGCCTTGGTGACCAAGAGGTAGGCCGCGATCTCGCGGATGCGGTTCTTGACCGGTTGTAGGCCGATCAGGTCGCGATCGAGTTCGGCGAGCAGCGGTCCGATCTCGCTCTCGCGATACATCGCCGCGAGATCGAGCTTCGCCGGAACGGCGGTCTCGGGCGTCGCGGCGCCGGGCATCGTGGTGTCGAGCGTGGTCATCGATCGGACCTCTGGTCGTTCGTCGTGCGCTCCGACCTCTCCTTGCCCGTCATGGCCGGATCGACCCGGTCACCCATGGGGGCCTCCGCATCGGGAGAGGCCGTCGGGTCTCCGGGTCGAGCCCGGGGATGACGGTTTGGAGAGGTTCGGGACCTCTCGTCGGTCGTCGAGGGTGGCGCGTCCGGCCGTGGCCGGACGCGCCCTCCCCTGCGTCGATCTCACGCCGACTTGCGGCGGATGGCGTAGCGCTGGACGCGGCCCTGTTCCTCGACGCGATCGAGGTGGAAGCCGGGCTCGACGTCCGGGCGGTTGACGATGAAGGACAGGCGGATCGTCTCCCAACCGCGGGTGCTGTCGAAGGCGTTGAGGCGGATGTAGCTCTGCGGGCGGGTGGCTCGCGCCGCCTTCAGTTCGGTCATGACGCCGGCGGCGTCCTTGAGACCGAACATCGGCATGCCCCACATCTCCCAGTAGCAGTTGCGCGGATGGGGATCGTCGGTCACTTCGATCGACACCGCCCAACCCTGGCCGAGAGCGTATTCGACCTGGGCGGCGATCTGCGCATCGGTCAGTTCCGGCAGGAAGGAGAAGGCACCTTGGGTGATTTTCATGATTTCGTCTCCCGGTATTCGGGTGAAGGAACATGGGCTCCGGGCGGAGGGCCGGCCGATCGTCTCGAACGATCGGCCGATCTCCGGCATCGCGGGCTCAGCTGACGGAGGCGGTCGGCACGAAGTCCGAGGTGTCGGTCGAGGCGTAGTCGAAGGTCACCGCACCCCAGGTCGCCAGGGCCGCTTCGAGCGGCTTGCACCACTTGGCGGCGTTGCGCAGGATTTCCGGACCTTCGGCCATGATGTCGCGGCCTTCGTTGCGGGCGAGGACCATGGTCTCCATGGCGACGCGGTTGGCGACAGCGCCGGCCTGGATGCCCATCGGGTGACCGATGGTGCCGCCGCCGAACTGCATGACCACGTCGTCGCCGAAGAGGTGCAGCAACTGGTGCATCTGGCCGGCATGGATGCCGCCGGACGCGACCGGCATGACCTTGCGGATGTCGCACCAATCCTGCTCGAAGAAGATGCCGCGCGGCAGGTCGACTTCGTTCTTGGTCTCGCGGCAGACGTTGTAGTAGCCCTGCACGGTCATCGGATCGCCCTCGAGCTTGCCGACGGCGGTGCCGGTGTGGAGGTGATCGACGCCGGCCAGACGCAGCCACTTGGTGATGACGCGGAACGAGATGCCGTGGTTCTTCTGGCGGGTGTAGGTGCCGTGACCGGCGCGGTGCATGTGCAGGATCATGTCGTTGGCACGGCACCATTCGGCGATCGACTGGATCGCGGTCCAGCCGATGACGAGGTCGACCATGATGACGACCGACCCGAGCTGCTTTGCGAAATCGGCGCGGCGGTACATCTCCTCCATCGTGCCGGCGGTGATGTTGAGGTAGTGGCCCTTCACCTCGCCGGTGTCGGCCGTCGCCTTCATCACCCCTTCCATGCAGTAGAGGAAGCGGTCACGCCAGTGCATGAACGGCTGCGAGTTGATGTTCTCGTCGTCCTTGGTGAAGTCGAGACCACCGGTCAGCCCCTCGTAGACGACGCGGCCGTAGTTCTTGCCGGAGAGGCCGAGCTTCGGCTTGATGGTGGCGCCGAGCAGCGGGCGGCCGTACTTCTCGAGGCGCTCGCGCTCGACGACGATGCCGGTCGGCGGACCCTTGAAGGCCTTGATGTAGGCCGGCGGGAAACGCATGTCCTCGAGACGGGCGGCCTTCAGCGGCTTGAACGAGAAGACGTTGCCGATGATCGAGGCGGCGAGGTTCACGATCGAACCTTCCTCGAAGAGGATGATGTCGTAGGCGACCCAGCAGAAGTACTGGCCCGGCTGGCCCGGCACCGGCTCGACCTTGTAGGCTTTGGCGCGGTAGCTGTCGCAGGCGGTCAGGAGGTCGGTCCACACCACGGTCCAGGTGGCGGTCGAGCTCTCGCCGGCGACGGCCGCGGCCGCCTCGATCGGGTCGACACCTTCCTGCGGGGTGATGCGGAAGAGCGCCAGGATGTCGGTGTCCTTCGGCACGTAGTCGCCGTCCCAGTAGCCCATCTGGGCGTACTTCAGGACGCCGGCGGAATACCGCTTCTTGGGGTCGATCGGGGTCTTTTCCTGAACGGTCATCGGGGCGCTCCCTCGTTGTCGTTTCGTGTGAGCCGGAGAGTGCCCTCGATCGCGAATTAAAGAAATTTGTATTTTCTTACGCTCTCATTCAGATATGCTGAAGTTCATGAAGAACGTCACCCTGAAGCAGTTGCGGCTCGTCCGCGCCGCCCACGAGAAGGGCTCCTTCGCCGCCGCGGCGGAGGCGACCCACGTGACGCCGCCGGCCGTCACCATGCAGATCAAGGCCTTGGAGGAGGAGATCGGGCTGCCGATCTTCGAACGCGACGGGCCGCGTCTGGTGCCGACCGCCGCGGGGCAGGAACTGATCGACGCGGCGCGACGGATCGACGCGGTCCTCTCGGACGCCCGCGACAGCCTGCGGGCGATGGCCCGCATCGAGGGTGGGCGGGTCACGGTCGGGGTGGTCTCGACCGCCAAGTATTTCGCCCCGCGCATGCTGGCCGCCTTCACCAAGCTCCATCCCAAGGTGGAGCTCAATCTCGTGGTCGGCAATCGCTCCGACGTGCTCGGGCGCTTCCTCGCGGGCGATTTCGACGTGGCGATCATGGGGCGACCGCCCGAGGACGAGCCGATCGAATCGACCACCCTGGGGCCTCACCCGCACGTGATCGTCGCAGCGATCGACGATCCGGCGGCGCTCGAGGGCGAGGTGACGCCGCAGCAACTCGCCGGCCGGGTGTTCTTGGTGCGCGAACCGGGGTCGGGCACGCGAACGCTGATGGAGGGGTTCCTGGCGAAGGCCGGCATCCATCCACGCATCGGCATGGAGATCGGCTCCAACGAGACGATCAAGCAGGCGGTGATGGCCGGCCTCGGGCTCACCTTCATCTCCGCCCACACGGTGGCGGCGGAGATCGAGGACCGCCGCCTCGCGGTGGTGCGGGTCGCCGGATTGCCGCTGTGGCGGCGCTGGTACGTGGTGAGGCTGGCGCGCAAACGGCCGATGCCGGCGGCGCAGGCGCTGCATCGCTTCATCATCTCGGAGGGTCCGAGCTTCCTGCCACATCCCCCGGGGGTGCCGGTTCACCCCGAGGGAGAGTGATCGCCCCTCCGGCTTCCTGTGGAGACCACGGTCGCGGCGCCTCGCCCTCCCCGCCTCGCGTGCTACGGTCGCGGCCCCTCGGGATGACACGAATCGGATGGGCATGAAGGTCGGAATCGATCTCGGCACGACATCGACGGGCGAGACGGCGAGGCTCGACCTCGAGGAGCTGCTCTCCACCCGCCTGCTCGTCCAAGGCAATTCCGGTTCGGGCAAATCGCACCTGCTCCGCCGGCTGCTCGAGCAATCGGCGCCGCACGTCCAGCAGGCGATCATCGATCCGGAGGGCGATTTCGTCACCCTGGCGAACGCCTTCGGCCACGTCGTCGTCGACGCCGAGCGCTCGCCGGCGGAACTCGCTCGCATCGCCGGCCGCATTCGTCGCCACCGCGCCTCGGTGGTTCTCGACCTCGAGGGGCTCGACGCCGAGGATCAGATGCGGGCCGCCGCCGCCTTCCTCGACGGGTTGTTCGATGCCGAACGCGAGAGCTGGTATCCGATGCTGATCGCCGTCGACGAGGCACAGCTCTTCGCCCCGGCGATCGCCGGCGAGGTCTCCGACGAGGCGCGCAAGGCTTCGCTCGGGGCGATGACCAACCTGATGTGCCGCGGCCGCAAGCGCGGGCTCGCCGGCCTCATCGCCACCCAGCGGCTGGCCAAGCTCGCCAAGAACGTCGCGGCCGAGGCCTCCAACTTCCTGATGGGCCGCACCTTCCTCGACATCGACATGGCCCGCGCCGCCGATCTGCTCGGCATGGAGCGCCGTCAGGCCGAGGCCTTCCGCGATCTCGTCCCCGGCCAGTTCGTGGCGCTGGGACCGGCGTTGTCGCGCCGCCCGGTGCCGATCCGCATCGGCGCGGTCGAGACCTCCGGCCGTTCGGGCCGGCCGTCGCTGATGCCGCTTCCCGAGGTGGCGCGCGAGGAGATGGCCGACCTGATCTTCGCGCCCGCCGCCACCGACGAACCGGTGCGGGTCGCCCCACCGCCGCGTCCGCCGAAGGTCGGCACGGCGGAGCTCCTGGCGCGCGTCGCCGCGGCGCGGCCTCTCGTCGAACCGGCGGGCGAGGAGATCGACCGGCCGCCGCCGGAGGAGATCGAGAAGGCGCTC
>JAOTSD010000113.1 GCA_030247555.1 Siculibacillus sp.
GGCGTCTCTGGCGAGACGGCGGACGGCGAGGAGGGACACGGCGCGATCGTCGCCGCGGAGTGAGAGGTCGGAAGGCGGATGTTCGAGAACAATTCCGACGGTCGGGGGACCGCCGTCCACCCGGTGGCGAACAATCGGGCGCTGGGGATCGACACGACCGGCGAGACCTCGCCGCGGCTCGACGAGAAGGCGGTTCTGGCCGCCTATTCGCGCTGGGCGCCGATCTACGACTGGGTCTTCGGCCGGGTCTTCGAAGCCGGGCGCCGCGCCGCGGTGGAAGTCATCAACCGCGGTTCCGGCCGCCTGCTCGAAGTCGGCGTCGGCACCGGCCTGACCCTGCCGCGCTACGGCTCGCACCTGAAGGTGACCGGCATCGATCTGTCGCCGGACATGCTGGCGGTGGCGAGGAAGCGCGTCGAGGACGAGAAGCTCGAGACCGTCGAAGCCCTCCACGAGATGGACGCCACGCGGCTCGAATTCGCCGACGCTTCCTTCGACACGGTGGCCGTGATGTACACGATCACCGTCGTGCCCCACCCGGACGCGGTGATGGCCGAGGTCGAGCGGGTGACCAAGCCCGGCGGCGAGGCGATCTTCGTCTCCCATTTCGCCTCCGACAGCGGCTGGCGCCGGGCGATCGAGGACGTGCTCACCCCCTTCACCAAGAAGCTCGGCTGGCGCCCCGATTTCCCGATCTCCCGCATCCTCGGCCGTCCCGGTTTCGAGACGGTGGAGATCCGCCGGCTCGGTCTCTTCGGCATCTTCACCGTGGCGCGGCTGCGACGTCGGGCGGACTGACACGGGGCTCGGCGGACCGCCTCCAGCGCCGCCGAACCCCGCTCGTCGAAAGCGCCCTCGTTCGGACGAGGCTCTTTCGACGAAGGAGATGCGAATTCCGGGCGGATCTTCGAAATTCACACGGTGCCCGGCGACCGACGAGGCGGGATCGGCGGCCGCCGTGATCCCCGTCGCCGGAACACCCGCTCGCGCCCCCCGGCTCCGGCGAAGGAAAGGCCCCGCCTTCCTCGAGCCCGGCGGGACCGTCCGGGGCCGGCGACCGGTGGTCCACCGCCCCCCAGAAGCACCGTCCGGCCCCCCTCGCCGCGCAGTCAAGCCCCTGTTTTCCAAAGCGTTTCCGGCCGAGCCGAGGCGCCGCCATTCCGTCGCTTGACAGCCGCGCGAGGCGAACTTAAACAACCCCCGTCGGCTGGGTAGCTCAGATGGTTAGAGCGGAGGATTCATAACCCTCAGGTCGGCGGTTCGATCCCGCCCCCCGCCACCAAAATTTCTCTTTGAAATCAGATGGTTGTGAAACCGCTCGTCGACCTCGGCGGGCGATTTTCGGTCTCGGTCAACACCGGGTCAACACCGAGAGGCGCGTTCCGCACGGACGCGACGCTCCGATCAGCGCTCTGGTGATCGATCCGCGGCGTCGCGGTTCCGGGCGAGCACCACCGGCACGGCCGCCGATGCCGACGACCGCTTCCTCTACGACACCGACAACGGCTACCTCCATTTCGACGTCGACGGCACCGGCGCCACCGCCCGCGCTTTCATCGCCGTCGTCTCCGGCGCCCCGACGATCGACGAGACATATTTCGACATCGTCGTGTGAGACGGGATTTCCGGCAGGACCGCGCGGGTCCGGCCGGCGCTCGTCTCAGTGCTGGTAGCCGAACATCCTCGGCACGTGGAGGACCAGATCCGGCCACAGGACCATGGTCAGCAGCGCGAAGACGAGGACCCCGATGAAGGGCCAGACCTCGCGGATGATGTCCTTGAGCGGGATTCCGGTGATGCCGTTGATGACGAAGAGCAGCACGCCATAAGGCGGCGTCACCAGACCGATCATGATGTTGACGGTCATCACCACGCCGAAGTGCACCATGTCGATGCCGAGCGCCCTGGCCGCCGGCAAGAACAACGGGATGACGATGAGGATCAGCGTCGTCGCGTCGAACAGGCAGCCGAGCACCAGGAACAGGACGTTCACCGACAACAGGAAGACCAGCGGCGTGGTCTCGATCGCCAAGATCTTCTTCGACATCAGCGCCGGGATGTTCTCGCTGGCGACGAGATAGTTCAGCACCAGCGCCGAGGCGATGATGAGGCCGACGACCGAGGTCGATTTCGCCGCATCGAGCATCAGATGGCGGAAGTCGGCGAGCGACATGCCGCGATAGGCGACCGCCGAGAGGAAGAGCGCGTAGGCCGCGGCGACCGAGGCGGCTTCCGTCGGCGTGGTGGCGCCACCGTAGATGCCGAAGAGCAGGATCACCGGCAGCATCAGCGCCGGGAAGGCGCGCAACGTGATGCGCGGCAACCGGGCGAGCGGCACCGCCTCGTCGCGCGGGAAGCCGCGCCGGGTGGCGATCCAGGCGTTCATCGCCATCAACACCGCGCCGATCAGCAGGCCCGGCAGGATGCCGGCGAGGAAGAGATAGCCGATCGAGGTGTCTGAGATCAGCGCATAGAGCACCATCGGGATCGACGGCGGGATGATCGGTCCGATGACGCTCGCCGCCGCGGTCAGCGCCGCCGCGTAGCCGGCCGGATAGCGCCCGCCCTTGCGCATCATCTCGATGATGACGCGGCCGATGCCCGCCGCATCCGCCACCGCCGAACCGGACATGCCGGCGAAGATGATGTTGGCGATGACGTTGACGTGGCCGAGGCCGCCGCGGAAGCGGCCGACCAGCGCGAGGCAGAAATTCAGCAGCCGGTCGGAGACGGACCCGGCGTTCATGAAGTTCGCCGCCATGATGAAGAGCGGCACGGCGAGGAGAAGATAGCTGTCGAAGAGACCGTTGAGCCCCTGTTCGACGATCAGGCTGGGATCCTGCTGGGTGGCGAAGAGGTAGAAGATCGCCCCGACATAGGTCGCGAAGGCGACCGGCACACCGAGGGCCGACAGCCCGAAGAGCAGGAAGAGGGCGAAGAAGAAGGCGTTGCTCATTTCCCCTCCTCCTCCTGGATGTCGGCGACCGAGGCGACGTGGGCGCGCCAGTTCGCGCCGAGAAGGTGGCGAAGGGTCAGGCCCGAGCGCCACACCACCGCCACCATGAAGATCAGGAAGATGCCGAAGACGAGGTCGAAGCGCAGCCGCATCACCGGTGTCGTCTGTCGCCCCATGTAGGCGATGTAGTCCCACGCCGCCGGCAGGTCGGCGGCGAAGGCGACGCCGATGGCGATCGCGCCGATCGCCGCCATCACCCGACGCGCCCGGACCGGCGCATGGTCGTAGATCACGGTGAAGGCGACGTGGTCGCGCTCCTTCAGCAGGAAGGCGGCCGTCCAGAACACTCCGAAGAGATAGAGGACGATGCAGAGCTCCTGCGTCCAGTCGAGCGGGCTGTTGAGCCCGTACCGCATCACGACTTGGAGGATGAAGCCGGCGAACATCGCGGTGAAGCAGATCACCGCGACGATTTCGGCGGCTCGCCTCAGGTTCTTCACCAGGGCTGCCATGGGGTGCCTCACGAGATGGGCCGCCGGCGCGGCCGTCGCAGGGGAGTGGCGTCGCAGGAGGGCGGGAGGGCGTCCGCGGTCGGACCCCGGGCGCCGCGGCGCGGCGCCCGGGTCGAACTCACTTCACCGCGTTGACGCGATCGACGATGCCCGCCGGCCAGTCCTTGGCGAACTCGGAGGCGAGATAGGCCTTCTGCACCGTCGAGCGGAACGCCGCGACGTCCGGCGCATAGACCTTGAGGCCCTTCTCCTTGAAGAAGGCGACCAGTTCGGCCTCGTCCTTCAGCCGGTTCTCGGTGTTCCAATCCACCGCCTTGGTGGCGGCGGCCTTCACTTTGGCCTTCTGCGCGTCGGAGAGCTTCGCCCAGGTCTTCTCCGACATGGACAGGAAGATCGCGTCGACGAGATGCGAGGTCAGGACGATCTGGTTGGTCACTTCGTAGAACTTCGCCGCCTTGTCGGTCGGCAGCGGGTTGTCCTGGCCGTCGATCGCACCGGTCTGCAGAGCCGTGTAGATCTCGCCGAAGGCGACCGGCGTCGCATTGGCCCCGAGCGCCTTGCCGAGGAACAGCCAGGCGTCCGAGCCCGGCATGCGCAGCTTGACGCCGGCGAGGTCGGCCGGGGTCTTGATCTCCTTGGTACCGCGCAGATTGAGTTGGCGGGTGCCGAGATAGCCGACGTCGAGGACGCGGATGCCCATCTTCTCGGAGACCGGCTTGTAGAAGTCCTCACCGATCGGGCCACGGAACACCTTCTTCTGGTGCTCGGTGTCGCGGATCAGATAGCCGGCGGTGAAGACCGACCAGGCCGGTACGATCTTGGCGATGTCCTGGGCGGAGATCATCGCCATGTCGAGGTTGCCGCGCTCCATCGCGGCCGGCTCGGTGCCCTGCTTGAACAGGGTGGCGTTGAGATGGATCTCGACGTCGAACTCACCGGGAGCCGACTTGGCGAGTTCGTCCTTGAACACGGTCAGCATCCGGGCGTGCCAGTCCGTCTCCACCGCCGGCGAGGAGATGCGGACCTTGAGCGGATCGGCCGCGAAAGCCGGCCCGGAGAGGGTCGCCAGAGCGACGGCGCCGAGAAGCGCGGTACGACGGGTGATGCGCATGTCGATTACCTCCCTGTCACCCCGGCCGGCGGCGCGTCGTTCGGCGCGGTTGACCACGCCGGCGGGGAAAGCCTCAGATGTTCAGAGCCAACTCCCGTGCCATGCCGATGTGGAAGGTGATCGCCGCCGCCGCCTTTTGCGGATCTCGGGCGGCGATCGCCTCCAGAACGGCGAGGTGCTCACGCATCACGGGCGCGACTCGTCCGTCGATGCGGTAACGCTCCTGCGCGATGAGCCGCATCTTGATCGAATTGACGCGATAGGCCTTGGAGATGATCCCGTTGCCGAGCGCGTCGATGATGAGATCGTGCATGCCCCAGTCGAGCGCCTGGGCGCGTGCCTCGTTCTCCTTCGTCTCGCCGATGGCGAGAACCTCGTCGAGGATGTCCCGATGCTGCCGGATCAGGTCGGCGACGACGGCATCGGGCGCGGAGGCGGCGAACTCCATCACCGCCTCGCGCTCCATGAACAGTCGGTACTGGAAGGCCTCGCGGATCAGCGCCACGTCGATGTGTGCGACCTGCATGCCACGCTGCGGGACGGTGCGGATCAGACCCTCGACCTCGAGGCGGGGGACGATCTCGCGGATCGCGCCGAGCGGCATGCCGGTGAGCTCCACCAACTCGCGCTGCGAGACGAACTGGCCCGGCTTCAGCTCCCGCGACAACAATCGGTCGGTGAAGCGCGCGTAGGCCTTCTCCCGGAGCTTCTTCGGTGCGGCGGTCTCGTTCACGCTGCCCCCTTTCCGGCGCCGTCCGCGCCGGTCGATCACCGAGGCGGTTTCACCCGCGACCGGATCGGGCGTCAGGGAACACCCGATCGTGGATTCCGGCAAGCTCCGTCGCCGCCGCGGCCGGGGTCGGCTCGAGCGGCGGGCGGGTCCGAGCCCAGGAGGCGTCACCGGTGCAGTGCGCCACCAGCGCCTTGACCGCCGGCGTCACCGGCACCTTCAGCACCGCGTCGACCAACGCGTTCAGGCCGGGATCGTCGGCCCCCTCGACGGCGAGGCGTCGTACCCGTTCGGGGCAGACGTTGCCCATGCCGGAGATGGCGCCGGCGCCGCCGTTGCGCACCGCCCGGCCGAGATCGCGCTCGTCGCCGACGAGGATCTCGAGCCCACCGCGCGCCGCGAGGAGCTTCTCGGTCGCCGGCCAGTCGCAGCCCGAATCCTTGACGCCACGCACCACGCCCGGAAAGGCGTCGGCGAGGCGACGGACGAGGGCGAGCGACAGCGGCACCTCGGTGACCGAGGGAATGTGGTAGAGCAGCACGTCGCGCGCCGCCGATCCGAGCCCGGCGAAGACCGCGGCGTACCAGTCGAAGACGCCGGTGTCGGACGGCTTCTTGAAGTAGAACGGTGGCAGCATCAGCACCGCCCGCACGCCCGCCTCGAGCGCCGTGCGCGCCCGCAGGACGGCGGTGCCGACCGACGTCTCGCCGACGCCGACGACGAGGCGACCGGGGGCGACCCCGCCCGCGATCAGTGCCTCGAAGACCGCCACGCGTTCATCGGCGGCGATCGACGCGCCTTCTCCGGTGGTGCCGAAGAGCGTGACGCTGTCGCACCCCCTGTCGAGGCAGCGCCGCGCATGACCGACGAGGCGATGCAGGTCGATGCGACCCTCCTCGTCGAACGGTGTCGTCAGCGCTGCCGACAGCCCGAATCGATCTCTGCCGGACATGTCGCTTTCCTTCTCGAACGGCTCGTACCACTACCCGATCACAAGTTGACCACATAGTGTCCGCAGACTGACATGTTACAATATAGACTTTGGTCGTAGTTGCAGCGACATGATGTCCCGCCCCCCTCCCTTGAAGCGGCGGCGGCGGAGAAGTAGCTTGCTACCACGAAGCAGCACATGAGAAGGCCGCCATGGGAGAGACCTCTTCCCCCCTCTTCGTCGGGATCGACGTCGGCTCGGCGAGCGTCCGGGCCGGGCTCTACGACACCGCCGGTCATCGCCTCGCCTTCCGCGTGAGGCCGATCCTCCAGTTCCACCCGCGCGCCGATTTCGTCGAGCAGTCCTCGGCCGACATCTGGGCCGCCGCCACGTCCGCGGTGCGCGAGGCGATCGCCGAGGCGGGCGTCGATCCGGCCCGCGTCGCCGCGATCGGCGTCGACGCCACCTGCTCGCTGGTCGCCGTCGGCGCCGACGGGATGCCGGTCTCGGTCGCCGAGGACGGTGACCCGGCGAAGGACGTGGTCATGTGGATGGACCACCGCGCCGGCCGCGAGGCGGCCGAGATCAACGCCACCGGCGACCCGGCGCTCGCCTACGTCGGCGGCGAGGTGTCGATCGAGATGGAACTGCCCAAGCTCCTGTGGCTGAAGCGCCGCTTCCCCGAGCGCTGGGCGAAGGTCGTCCGGTTCCACGATCTCGCCGACCATCTGGTCTGGCGGGCGACCGGCGCCGACGTCGCCTCGGTCTGCACGCTCGGCTGCAAATGGAACTTCCTCGCCCACGAGAACCGCTTCCCCGCGGCGATGCTCGCCGCCGTCGGGCTCGACGACCTCCTCGTCCGGGTACCGCGCGAGGTGAAGCCGCTCGGCAGCCTCGCCGGGCGACTGACCACGGGCGCCGCCGCCGAGATGGGCCTTCCCGCCGGCATCGCCGTGGCGACCGGCATCATCGATGCCCATGCCGGCGGGCTGGCGCTCGCCGGCGCCGCGCCGGAAGGCACGCTCGCCCTCATCGGCGGCACCTCGAACTGCCACATGGTGGCCTCGCCCGGGCCGATCATGGTGCCGGGCGTCTGGGGCCCCTATTTCGGTGCGATGATCCCCGGCCTGTGGCTCAACGAAGGCGGCCAGAGCGCCGCCGGAGCCCTGATCGACTGGACGCTGCGTCGATCTTCGGGCTTCGCCGCGCTCGAGGCGGAGGCCGCCGCCGCCGGGACCGACGTCCACACCCTCCTCGCCCGCCGGGTCGCGGCGCTCGAGGCGCGCGAGGGCGAGCCGGCACGCCATCTCCACGTCCTGCCCGACCACCACGGCAACCGCTCGCCGCGCGCCGATCCGAACGCCCGCGGCACCATCGTCGGCCTGTCGCTCGAACCCGAGGCCGATGCCCTGCCGCGTCTCTACCTCGCCACGCTCCAGGCGCTCGCCTACGGCACCCGCCACATCGTCGAGACGATGAACGACCGCGGCCATCGCATCGAGCGTCTGGTGATGTGCGGCGGCGGCACGAAGAACGCGTTGCTGCTGCGCGAGCAGGCCGACGCTCTCGGCGCCCCGATCCATCTGGTCGAGGACGAGGATGCGGTGACGCTGGGCGCCGGCCTTCTGGCGGCCGTCGCCTCCGGCGCCTTCGCCGACGTCGCCTCGGCGGCTCGCGCCATGGTCCGCCCCGGCCGCACCATCGCGCCGAACCCGGCGCGCCGCGCCTTCCACGACGCGAAGTATCGCGTCTTCCTCGACCTCTACGACCAACAGAAGGCCGCACGCGACGCGATGTCGGCCGTTCGACACCGGGAGAACGACCCATGCTGACGCTGAAACTGCCGCTGGAGCCCGCCTTTCTGACGCCCGCCCCGGACGAGGTGCTCTTCGTCACCAACGCCGACCTGCGCGAGAGCGCCAACGTCGAGTGCTGGCCGGTGGAGGCCAAGTACGAGGGTCTGCTCGCCGGCGCCCTCTCCGGCCTCGGCAAGCGCGCCCGCCGCGCCCATCCGATCAAGGAGGACAAGGGCCACGGCTTCATCTCGTCGCAACGCGAAGGCTCCGACGTCTTCGCCGCGATCGATCCGGCCGCGCCGGTGATCGTGCTGCTCACCGCCTGGCAGTACTCCCATCACCTCGCCAACTGCCTCGCCCGCCATCGCGGCCCCGTGCTGCTGATGGCCAACTTCGACGGCACCTGGCCGGGCCTGGTCGGCATGCTGTGCATGGCCGGCACGCTGACCTCGCTCGGCAAGCCCTACTCGCGCCTGTGGTCGGAGGGCTTCGACGACGCCTTCTTCCTCGACGGCCTGAAGGCCTGGCTCGCGACGGGGAAGATCGACCACGACGTCTCCCACCTCAACCGTGTCGACGCCGGCCATCCGGTGATGAAGAGCGCGGCGGGCGCGGTCGGCGTCCGCGTCGGCGAATGGTCGCTGCGCCACAAGGAGATCATCGGCCTCTTCGACACCTACTGCATGGGCATGATGAACGGCGTCTTCCCCCTGAAGGCGCTCGCCGACATCGGCCTGCCGCTGGAGAGCCTGTCGCAATCGGACCTGCTGATGGAGATGGACAAGGTGCCGGCGAGCCTGCGCGAGGAATGCCTCGCCTGGTACGAAGCGCGCGGCATGAAGTTCCTATGGGGGAGCGACGGGGCGAAGGACCTCACCCGCGAGCAGGTGCTCGAGCAATGCGCCATGCTGATCGCCCTCGGCCGTTTCGTCGATCGCTTCGGTCTCACCGCCGTCGGCGTCCAGTACCAGCAGGGCCTCGCCCGCGCCTGTGCCGCCTCCGACTTCGCCGAAGGCGCGATCGGTTCGACCGAACGCTTCCCGATCCCGACCGAGGACGGCCGCATCGTCCGCCCGGGCAAGCCGATCCCCTGTGTCAACGAGGTCGACATGGGGACCGCCATCCCCCAGACCATGCTCTGGCGTCTCCTCGACGGCCTCGGTCTGCCGGCCGAGACGACGCTCCACGACATCCGCTGGGGCAGCGAGTTCGAGGGCGAGTTCTATTGGGATCTGGAGATCTCCGGCTCGGTACCCTTCGAGCATCTGAAGGGCGGGATCAGTGGCGCGACCGGTCATCGCCAGCCGCCGATGTATTTCCCCAAGGGCGGTTCGACCATCGCCGGTCAGGGCAAGGCCGGACGCCTCATCTGGGCGCGCGCCCACTACGAGGGAACGACGGTGCATCTCCACGTCGGCACGGGCCATGCGGTCGAACTGCCGACCCAGGAGTTCCGCCGCCGGCTCGACGCCACCACCAAGGAATGGCCGCTGCTCAACTGCGTCCTCGACGGCGTCACCCGCGACCAGCTGATGGCCGGGCATCAATCGAACCACATCACCGTCGCCTATGTCGACGAGGCCCACCTCGCCGACGTGTTGCGCGCCTTCGTCGCCCAGGCGATCACCCAGAACATCGTGGTCGACGTCGCCGGAAGCGCGTATTCGCTCCTCTGAAGAGAACGCGGCCGAGAAAGTCCTTCGGCCGCCCCCGACGCCATGCCGCCGTCCCGGGGGG
>JAOTSD010000114.1 GCA_030247555.1 Siculibacillus sp.
CCGACCGCGATGCCGTGAGCTTCCCGCCCAAGCGCCGACGCGCCGCCGGCGACCGCCGCGTCGAAGATCGACCGACCGGTCGAGCGCGGCGGCTCGGCGAGGCGATTGCGGGCCCGGTCGACGAGTCGCTGCGACTGTTCGAGCAGACGCAGTTCGGCGGCGAGCGAGATCGAGACGTTGGAATCGCTGCCGACGCCGTAGCCCCCGCCCGCGGCGCGGAAGATGACGGCCGGGAAGATGCCGTCGCCGAGATCGGCCTCGGTGATCGGGCACAGGCCGGCGACGACGCCGGCGCGCGCCATGCGGCCGATCTCCGCCTCGCTCACATGGGTGGCGTGGACGAGGCACCAGCGTCGGTCGGGCTCGACGAGGTCGAAGAGCCGGTCGACCGGTCGCGCGCCGGTGGCGGCGAGACAGTCCTCGACCTCGGCCACCTGTTCGGCGATGTGGATGTGGATCGGCCCGTCGCCGTGACGGCGCACCAGTTCGACGAGTTCGGCGCCCTCGACCGCCCGCAGCGAATGCGGCGCGATGCCGACCCGCCCGCCGGGAAGCGACGCGACCGCCCGCTCCGCCCCTTCGTGGACCCGCGAGAACCGGTCGAGATCGCAGACGAAACGTCGCTGTCCCGCGGTCGGCGGTCGGCCGGCGAAGCCGCCGTGGGCGTAGAAGACCGGCAGCAGGGTCAGGCCGATCCCGGTCGTCTGCGCCGCCGCGGCGACGGCGAAGGCCATCTCCGCCGGCTCGTCGTAGGGCCGACCGTCCGGCGCATGATGGACGTAGTGGAACTCGGCGACGGCGGTGAAGCCGCTCTCCAGCATCTCGATCTGGGCCATCGCCGCGATCGCGCGGAGCCGATCGGGCGTCATCGCCGCGGCGAAGCGGTACATCGCCTCCCGCCAGGTCCAGAAATGATCCGCCGCACCGTCGCCGCGCCGCTCGGTGAGGCCGGCGAAGCCGCGTTGGAAGGCGTGGCTGTGGAGGTCGCCGACACCCGGCACGACCGCGCCGGCGACCCGCGCCGCCGCCGCCGGACGCGCCGCGCCGACCTCCGGCACCACCGTGGCGATGCGCCCGTCCCGCCAGGCGATCAGCACGTCGCGCCGCCAGCCCTCCGGCGTCAGCGCCAGATCGAACACCGCCGTCTCCATCCCGGAAGCACTCCGCTTTTATATGTCTATACATTATAGCCCGAAACCGCCGACGTGCAACCGGCCCCGGCCGATCCACGCCGTTCGT
Organism: Siculibacillus sp.; assembly: GCA_030247555.1. GTDB lineage: Bacteria > Pseudomonadota > Alphaproteobacteria > Rhizobiales > Ancalomicrobiaceae > CALBKH01. The sequence goes on from JAOTSD010000114.1 coordinate 1,240, forward strand.
CGCCTTGGCGGACGGCTGGACAGCGCGGACCGCCTCGGCGATAGAGGCGACACGACCGCGACGGAGGGACGAGCGGCCATGTCCGAACGGATCCGCATCGCGATACTCGTCGGTTCGACAAAGGGCCGGGCGACCGCCGTCGCGACCGCGGTCGCCGCCGAACTCACCGCGCGTGGCCGCGCCGCCGCCGTCGTGCCGCTCGACCGGGCCGATGCCGCGACCGTCGCCGCCGCCGACGCGCTCGTCCTGTGCACCTCGACCTTCGGTTCCGGCGGCGTACCGGCCAACGCCGTCGAATTCCTCGCCCGCCTCGAGGCCGGCGACATCCCCTGCGCCGATGTCCCGGTCGGCTGGATCGGCCTCGGCGACCGCAGCTTCCGCGACACCTACAACGGCGGCTGGCGGCGCTTCGAGCGCGCCTTCCGCGTCGCCGGTGCCGTCGGTCTCGGCGAGCCGCTGCTCTTCGACGCCGCCGACGCCCTGCTGCCCGCCGCCGATGATGCGCGCCGCGCCGCCCGCATCGCCGAATGGACCGGTTCCTTCGACGCCGCGCTCGCCGCCCGGCTCGCCCCCACGCCGCGGCGCTGACCGCGCATCACGACCCGAGCGCCGCGACCGCTTCGACCGCTTCGGCCGCCGCCGCCTCCAGCGCCGCGACGAAATCGGCGATCACCGGTGTCGGCCGGCGCGCCCGCGAGACGTAGAGGCAGGTGCGCAGGTCGAGGCGCGGCCGGAACATCCGCGCCACCACGCCGGAGGGAACCGTCGGGGCGAGCACCAGCGGGTTGACCAGCGCGATGCCGATGCCGGCGCGCACCAGGGCGCAGGCGCCGATGGCGTTCTCGACGCGCGCCACCACCTCGGGCGACACCCGTGCCTGATGGAACTGCGCCGCCACCAGCCGCGTCGTCGCCGAGGATTCGGGCAGCCCGACGAGCGGCTCACCGGCGAGATCGGGCGGCCGCAGCACCGAGCGCGCCGCCAGCCGATGCCCCTCCGGCAGAACCGCGCAGAGCTGGGTGACGCAGAGATCGCGCACCTCGCAGAGCTCGATCTCGCGGGCGTCGATGTCGACCACAGGCGGTGTGCCGATGCCGAGGTCGACCTCGCCCGCCACCACCCGTCCGACCAACCCGATCGTCGAGGCGACCGACAGATCGACCCGCACGCGCGGACGCTCGCGCCGGAACCGGGCGATCGCCGCCGGTACCAGTCCGGTGATCGCCGGCCCCGAAACGCCGATCGCCAACCGGTCGGTTTCGCCGCCGCGCAGCGCCTCCGCCGCCCGCCGCGCCCGGACGAGGTGATCGACGGCGCTCTGGGCATAGGGCACGAGGCTCTCCGCCGCGGCCGTCGCGGTGAGCCGGCCGCCGGTGTGGCGGAAGAGCTCGAGCCCGGTCTCGCGCTCCAGCACCTTGAGGCTCTTGCTCACCGCCGCGACGGTCAACCCCAGCCGATCGGCGGCCTCGCCGAGGCTGCGGCTCATCACCATGGTGAGGAAGATCTCGAAATGCCGCGTGCCGATCGCCTCGATGCCCATGCGTCCTCCGACGGGTTTCCCCCGAATGGGAGGGTCGATTCAACTCGAAGTCAAGTCGATTGTCCTTGAGGTATCGACCGGCTTCGCGTCTGCTGCGGACGAGAGGTGCGGCTCGCCCGCCGCCCCGTCGATGGAAGGAGCCGCCCCGTGACCGAAGCCGCCGCCTTGAGATCCGCCCTGATCCGCAACATCGGCCGCCATGCCGAGAAGACCTTCGACTGGGACGCCTTCCCCGGCTCCCGCGGCTTCGCCAAGCTGCAACGCGCCCAGATGCGCTACATCGGCGGCGGCGGCTCCCCCAAGGTCAACGACCCGGCGACGCTGCCCGCCGGCGCCTTCACCTTCTCGCTGGTGTGGAAACCCGCCGGCAATTTCGCCGCCTCCCACACCCACGAGGTGGTCGAGCACTTCCTCATCCTCTCCGGCGTCCTGACCGTCGGTTGGGTCTGGGGCGACGAGGTGATCGAGGCGCGCCTCGGCCCCGGCGACATGGTGCTCAACGCCGTCGGACGCCCGCACGGCTTCCGCAACGACGGCGTCGAGCCGGTCCTGATGCAGATCACCGTCGGATCCGGCAAGCCGCTGCCGCCGATCTACCTGACCCACCCCTCCAAGGACCCCGAGGACCTCGCCGCCCGCTTCGGCGCGGCGACGCCGGAGAAGGTCACCCGCCTCGATCCCGAGAGCGACGACCCGCGCCACCGCGATCTCGCCGCCCACGTGGTGCGCCGCCGCAATCTCTCCCCGGTGATCGACCCGGCCGGCTTCACCCGCGTCACCTACATCGGCGACGCCCCAGGCGCCGCCGCCCCAGAGCACTACCGCATGGACGTGATCGACCTCGCCGCCGGCGCGGGCGTGAAGCCCTACGTGCGCGGTGTCGAAGAGGCGCTCTTCGTCCACGACGGCGAGTTGGCGGTCTCCTGGGAGGAGAACGGCGTCGCCGTCGAGCAGGTGCTCGGCGCCCGCGATCTGCTGCTCACTCCCGCCGGCCGCACCCACGCCTTCCGCAATCCCGGCCTGAAGCCGGTGCGCTTCTCGATGGCGGTCGGCGAGCCGGGCCGCGAGACCATCGCCTTCGCCGCCGCCTGACATGGCCCGTCGACCGAACGATGAAAGAGGCCGACGGATCTCTCCGCCGGCCTCTTTCGTGGGCCCGCCCCGCACCGCGGGTCGGCGCCGGCCGATCCGCGCCCGAGGGCGAGGGCCGATGTCAGCCGATCCGCGCCCAAGGATGGGGGCGGCCACCGAGGTCGAGGTAGTAGGACTTCTGGTTCATGTAGGCGAAGAGGCCGTTGCGGCCCTTCTCCCGACCCACGCCGCTCTCCTTCACCCCACCGAAAGGGGTGGAGATCGAGAATTGCTTGTAAGTGTTTATCCAGACCGTGCCCGAGGCGATGCGCCGGCCGACCCGCATCGCCTTGGGCGTGTCGCGGGTGAAGACGCCGCAGGCGAGGCCATAGTGGTTGTCGTTGCCGAGGCGGACCACCTCCTCCTCGTCGTCGAAGGGGAAGACGGTGAGCACCGGGCCGAAGACCTCCTCGCGCACCAGATGGGCCGAGGCCGGCAGCCCGGCGACGATGGTCGGCAGGTAGTAGACGCCGCGATCGTAGAGGTTCCCCGTCGGCCGCGCCCCGCCCGCCAGAACCTCGCCGCCGTCGGCGATGCCGGAAGCGACGAAGGCTTCGACGCTCGCCCGGTGATCGTCGTGGACGAGGGGGGCGACCTGGGTCGCGGCGTCGAAGGGATGACCGACGACGAGCGCCTCGGTCGCCTTCACGAGGCGGTCGAGGAAACGCTCGTAGATACTTCTTTCGACGTAGAGTCTCGACCCGGCGATGCAGGATTGACCGGTCGAAGAGAAGATGCCGAAGAGGACGCCGGCCAGCGCCAGATCGAGATCGGCGTCGGCGAAGACGATGGTCGGCGACTTGCCGCCGAGCTCGAGCGACACCGGCATCAGCTTCTCCGCCGCCTTGCGGGCGATGCCGCGGCCGACCGAGGTTCCGCCGGTGAACGACACCCGGCCGATCGCCGGATGGGTGACCAACATCTCGCCGACGATCGACCCGGCGCCCGGCAACACCGACAGCAGCCCCTTCGGCAGGCCCGCCGCTTCGGCGATGCGGGCGAGTTCGAGCCCGACCAACGGGCTCCACGACGCCGGCTTCAGCAGCACCGCATTGCCGGCGGCCAGCGCCGGGGCGACCTTCTGGGCGTCGGAGGCGATCGGCGAGTTCCACGGGGTGATCGCCGAGACGAGGCCGATCGGCTCGTGCAGCGACAGGGTCAGCGTGTCGGCGCGCCTGACCGTGGCGTCCTCGTCGGCGGTCTCCAGCACCGAGGCGAAGTAGCGGAAGGTGCCGGCGGCGCTCATCGCCAGCGCCCGCGTCTCGGTGAGCGTCTTGCCGGTGTCGCGGGTCTGGATGAAGGAGATGCGGTCGACCGCCGCGGCGATGCCGTCGGAGATGCGGTGCAGCACCGCCGCCCGCTCCTGCGCCTTCGCCTCGCCCCAACCGGCCGCCTGAGCCGTCGCCGCACGGTCGATCGCGCTTTCGACATCCTCCGCGGACGCCCCGGCGACGACGCGGTTGAGGCTGCGGTCGGCCGGAAAGGTCGAGATGATGTCGGCGCCGCGGCCCCTCATCCACTCGCCGCCGACGAAGATCTCGCCGGAGGGAAGAACGTCGGTATCGAAACCCATGGCTCAGAGCCCTTCTTGGCCGAAACGGTCGAGGATCGCCCGGGCGAGCGACCAGCCGGTCGTCGCCGAGGTCTTGGGATTGTCCGGCGAGGGTCGCCCCTCGATGCGGATCGTCACGTCGGCCGCGGCCGAACGGAACGCGATCTCGTGGACGTTGCCCGAGACGGTCGGGTCGGCGACGAGCCGCACCCGCGTCGCCTCGAAGCCGAGGCCGGCGAGCGCGACGGTGGCGGCGACGTTGGCGTTCTTGGGGAAATCGCGCGCCGCCTGGCGCGCCGAACCCTCGTAGAAGGGTGTCGGGGCGGCGACCGAGGCGAGCGCCACGCGCGCCTCCGCCGGCGTCCCCACCCAGGCGGCCGGTGGTTTGCGCGACACGTAGGTGACTTCCGTCAGCCCGGAGAGCTTCGCCGCGGCGAGGATGTCGAGCCCGCCGATCGCCCCCGGCAGCAGCGTCAACCGGCCGCCGCCGCTTCGTGCCGCGGTCTCGAGCCGGTGGCGCAACACGTCGTCGGCGAGCGCCCCGACCGAGGAGACGACGAGCTCGATCCCGGCGGCGAGCACCGCCTCACCGGTGAGCGCGATCGCCTCGTGGCCGGCGGCCTCGACGACCACGTCCGGCCGCGCCGCGATCAGGTCTTCGGTCGTGGTGACGACCACCCATTCGCGCGCCAACCGCACGCCGTGGCGTTCGACGAGGCCGCGGGCGCGATCGGCGCCGGCGGCCCGGGCACAGCAGACGAGGCGATCGAGCGGCCGTTCGAGCCGCCCCGCCACCGCCTCGAGCGCCAGGCCCGCCACCGTCCCGTAGCCGACCAGCCCGAGCGTGCTCACTTGGCCCCTCCCGCCGCGCCGGCCGGCGGCCCGCCGAAGGGTTGGGCGAATGGGCCGATGGCGTTCATGTCGACCTCCAGCATCACCGCGCCGGGCGTCGCCAGGGCACGGTCGAAAGCCGCCTCGAAATCCTCGATCCGATCGACCTTGACGTGCGCCAGCCCGATCGATCCGGCGAGCCGGCCGAAATCCGGGGTGCGCAGCCGGCAATAGGCCCGCCGCCCCTCGAACTGGGCGTCCTGGATGTTGGAGATGACGCCGTAGGCCCGGTCGTTCATCATCACCACGACGAGGTTGCAGTCCTCGTCGGCCAGCGTCGTCAATTCGCCGAGGCAGAGCTGCGTGCCGCCGTCGCCGACCAGCGCCACCGACTTGACCTCGCCGCCTGCGATGGCCCCGCCGATCGCCATCGGGATGCCCTGGCCGATGCCGCCGCCGAGCGCATGGACGCCCAGATGCGGCGCGGCGAGCGAGACGTAACGGTTGCCGAAGGTCGAGTTGGATATGGTGACGTCGCGGATGAAGGTGCGGCGCCCCGAGAACACCCGGTCGCGCATAAGGTTTGCCAACCGCGCGCACGCACCGACGGTGGCGAGCAGCGCCGCCTCGCCCTACGCGCGCGCGGTCGCCACCTCGCCGGGGAAACCGGCGTCGGTGTCGAGCCTCGCCGGCAGCCGCGCCAGAAGGCCGTCCAGCGCCGCGTCGGCATCGGCGTGGATGAAGAGATCGACCGGATAGTTGCGTCCGCCCTGCGAGGCGTCGGCGTCGATCTGAATCGTCGGGCGCGGCAGGCGCATGAGATTGTTGCGGGTCTCGTTGCCGCGCAGCCGGGTGCCGACGACGAGCACGAGGTCGGCCCGTTCGTAGAGCGCTTGCGCCTCCGCCGTCATGTTGAAGGCGCCGAGCGAACGCGGGTGATCCTCCGGCACCACGGCGCGACCGTTGGTCGAGGTCACCGCCGCGAAACCGCGATCGGTGAGAGCGGTCGCCGCCGCGGCCGCGCCGCGGGCGCCGCCGCCGAGGAAGATCAGCGGTCGCTTCGCCGCCGCGATCAGCCGCGCCGCGACGTCGAGCTTCTCCGCATGGGGAACGATCCGGACGATCGCCGGCCGGCACGGCGCCGCCGGACGCGTCGCCGTGCCGCGCTGCACGTCGACCGGAATCTCCAGAGACACCGGCCCGCTCGGCGCCGAGAGCGCCGCGCTCATCGCCGCCTCCAGCGTCGCCAACGCTCCGCGCGCCTCCCAGATGCGGAAATAGGCCTTGGACACCGCCTTCAGCATGTCCGGTTGGCGCGGCACGTCGTGGATGGCGGCGCGGTCGCGGTCCATGAAGGCGACGTCGACCTGGGTGGTGATGTGCAGCACCGGGGAGCCGGCGGTCAGCGCCTCGACCTGCGCCCCGGCGGCGTTGCCGGCGGCCGTCCCGGTCGAGGTGACGACGACGCCTAGCGAGCGCGACACGCGGGCGTGGGCGTCGGCCATGTTCATGGCGCCGGCCTCGCCGCGCGCCGGCACGAAGCGGATCCGCCCCTGCCGCAGAATCGCGTCGAGGATCGGCATGTTGTGGATCGACACCACACCGAAGACGGTGGTGACGCCGGCGTCGGCCAGTGCCTCGGCGATGAGATCTCCGACCGGGAGTTCGGTGGCGGTGAGGCCGGTGAGGGCGGTGGAAACGAAGGTCATCGGCACCTCGTCAGGCGAAACGGGACACGCCGCCGGACACCTCGAGCGAGGCGCCGGTCACGTAGGAGGCGGCGGGCGAAGCGAGGAAGGCGATCGCGCGGGCGACCTCCTCCGCCTTGCCGAGCCGGCCGGCCGGGATGTGCTTGGAACGGGCGAGATCGGCGAACCAGGTGTCGCGATCGACGCTCGCATCGGACCGCGCCGCGAAGCGCCGGTCCCATTGGCCCGATTCGATCAGGCCGAGGACGATGGTGTTGACCCGGATCTTCGGGGCGAACTCCACCGACAGCGACTTCATCAGGTTCTGCACCCCCGCCCGCGCCGCCGAGGTGCACACCATGTGCGGCTCGGGCTGGTAGGAGAGCAGCGAATTGACCGCCACGATCGCCGCCACCGGGCTCTCCTCGAGCAACGGCCGGAAGGCCCGGATCGGCAGGATCTGGCTGAAGAACTTGAGGTCGAGCTCGGCCCGCCAATTGGCGTCGGTGGTCGAAGCGAAGGTCGAGACCCGCCCCTGACCGGCATTGTTGACGAGCGCGTCGAGCCCGCCGCCCCATGCGCCGACCGCGGTCGCGAAGACGGCGACCTCGTCCGCCGAGGTGACGTCGCAGCGCCGCGCCAGGACACGGTCGCCGCCGTGCACGGCGGCCAGATCGGCGGCGACCCGATCGAGACGCTCGCCGTCACGCCCGCAGAAGGCGACCCGGGCGCCCTCCCCCAGCAGCACGCGAACCGTGGCGAGCCCGATTCCCGAAGTCCCTCCGGTGACGACGATCGTTCGTCCTGTGAGATCGAGATCCACCCTTCACCTCCGAAGCCGAACGATACCGTTTGGACACTTGGAACCACACCAGAGCGTCGGTCTTCCCTCCGGCGTTTTCTCTCACGTCGGCCGATGTGATCGACCATGTACGCTCCGGCTTCCGTACAGCGAGTACGGAATACGCTCGAAGGAGTGTTCGATACCCCCGGATGCCGAGACCCGTCTTTAGCTGTTCTTCGAGCAGACCTGAGAGAAGCCCTCGAAACCGACTTTACAAACCCTACACGACAAAGTAGGATGTTGCAAATACGAAATGTTGTTTCTTACTTGAAACACCTAACAGAGCGAAACGCCGGTTGGACGGTTCGCCGAGGGGAGCGGAGCGCGACGCGGGGCAGCCTTCCGGAAGGAGCGTGACGGAGGTCGTCCGGCTCGGGCACGATCGTCACGGTTCACCGGTCCGCCCGGGCGCCGCCCTTCGCAGGGGAATGGAAGAGCGACCACGCTCGCAACGGAGGCGAATGATGGCGAAGCCGCATCAGCAGTATCTGGTCGTCCACCAGACCCGGTCGCACGAGCCGACCGAATACGAGAACCTGCTCGCCGAAGGGATCGAGCGGTCCTTCGCCGCCGGCATCCACGATGTCGACGGCCTCGCCGCCAATCTCAACGCCATGTGCGTCCCCGCCCCTTCGGGCCAGCCCTGGACGGCGGATCTCTTCGCCGCCGAGATGAAGCGCCTCGGCGCGTGATCGACCGATCCGGACAGGAGACCCGCGACATGACCAACGTCACCGACGAATCCGTCGACGAACTTCTCGCCAAGGGCCTGCGCAACGTCTGGTACGCGCTCTGCCCCTCGTCCTTCGTGGGCCAGACGCCGATCTCGCTGCGCCGCTGCGGCTACAAGATGGCGCTGTGGCGCGACCTGAAGGGCGCCGTCCACATCCTCGAGGATCATTGCCCGCATCGCGGCGCGCCGCTCTCCATGGT
>JAOTSD010000115.1 GCA_030247555.1 Siculibacillus sp.
AGCCTATCCCGTCGGTCTCGGGCTCGCCGCCGGTGCGATGATCTTCGTCGTCTCCCACGAGGTCATCCCCGAGACCCATCGCAACGGCCATCAGACCCCGGCCACCGTCGGGCTGATGATCGGCTTCGCCGTGATGATGGTGCTCGACACCACGCTCGGGTGAGGGGAACGCCCCGTCGGCGTTCCGGCGCGTAGTAGCCGGGTGTTACCTCGTCGTCGTCGTTTCGTCCGATCCTCGTCTCGCCCCCCGCGGCGCGACGCGAACACGCGCGCGATCCGCGATCGACGGGGGATCCTCGGGAGGAAGCGACATGTCCAAGAAGATCCTGATGCTGGTCGGCGACTTCGTCGAAGACTACGAAGCGATGGTGCCCTACCAGACGCTGTGCGCGGTCGGCCACCACGTCGACACCGTCTGTCCCGGCAAGGGCCCGGGCGACGCCGTCGCCACCTCGATCCACGACTTCGAGGGCCAGCAGACCTATTCGGAGAAGCGCGGCCACAATTTCGCGATCAACGCCGCCTTCCCGGCTTCCGCCTCCGGCTACGACGCGCTCGTCATCCCCGGCGGGCGCGCGCCCGAATATCTGCGCCTCGACGCCGGCGTCATCGCCCTGGTCCAGGAATTCGCCGCCGCGGCCAAACCGATCGCCGCCATCTGCCACGGCGCCCAGATCCTCGCCGCCGCCGACGTCATCCGTGATCGAACCGTCTCGGCCTATCCGGCCTGCGCGCCGGAAGTCCGGGTCGCCGGGGGGACCTATGCCGACATTCCCATCGACGGAGCCGTCACCGATGGTAATCTGGTGACGGCGCCCGCTTGGCCGGCCCATCCGTCGTGGATGGCGCAGTTCCTGGCGGTACTCGGCACGCGCATCACGCACGCCTGAGACCTCACGGGTGCCACGACCACGCGCCGGGACGTCGGTCCTCCGGGAGAAGGACCGCGCCCGCTGCGGCCAGGGAGGGAGGTCGGATCCCGTGTGCCACGTCTTCGCGTCCACCGAACCGGAACTCTTCGAGCCCCAGACGCGCTCGGTGCGCATCGGCGGCGTCGTCACCAGCCTGCGGCTCGAAGCCGCCTTCTGGCGCATCGTCGACGACATCGCCGCCGCCTCCGGCATGACCACCGGGCGCTTCCTGTCGACCCTCTACGACGAGGTGGTGGAGTTGCGCGGCGAGGTCGGCAATTTCGCCTCGCTCCTGCGGGTCATCGCCTGTCGCTGGATCTCCGGCGAGGTCACCGGCATCGCCCGGCCACGCCTTTTCGCCACGGCGGCGGTCGAAGCGCCCCGGCTGATCGCCGACGCCTGAGCCGCCGCCGGCGTGTGGGCGGTGGGACGAGGATCGTCGTGCCCGAGCCCCGGGTCATGGGCGGGCGCCCGCAGTTCCGGCCGTACGTTCGCGGGGCACCGCCGGCGGGAAACGCACGGCTCCGCCCCGATCTCTGCCCACCGCCATCGCCGGGTTCGGCCGCGGTCGCCCCGTTCATTCGGCGCGCCGACGCGCGCTCTTCCTTCTCCCGCGAGGGGGGAAGGGGGCTCCGTGGCGTCCCGACCACCGAGGATGATCTCGAACTCACTCCACGCTCCGAGATCCGCTCCAACTTCAACCCACCATCATCGCCGGGCTCGACCCGGCGATCCACGGGCGGTTCACCGAGTGGGGGGGCGCTGGATCCCCGGGTCGAGCCCGGGGATGACGGGGGAGGGGGGCCTCGACCCACCCTCCGCGGATTTCCCCCCTTGTACCGCCCCGACCGAGGCGCCGCCGCCGCGGCGTCGCAGCGCCGACAGCGGTGCCCTGCAGCCGCGCCGGTCACCCCCCGACCCCCCACATCCCGAACGCGAAACGCCCCGAAGTCTCCCCCGGGGGGATCACCACGTGCATGCGTCATGCGTTTCGTGCGATTCAGCCGATGCGCGAGAAGTCCGCCACGGTGTGGCAGGCGGCGCGGATCTGGGTGAGCAGCTTCAGCCGGTTGTCGCGCACCGCGGCGTCCGGCGCGTTGACCAGGATGCCCTCGAAGAAGGCGTCGACCGGCGCCCGCAGGCCGGCGAGCGCCGACATCGCCGCGGCGAAGTCTTCCCCGGCGACCGCCGCGGCGGCGGCGGTGCGCGCCGTGGCGACGGCTTGCCCCAGCGCCTTTTCGGCCGGCTCGGCGAGCAGCGCGGCGGCGACTTCGCCGTCGAACGTCTTGCCGTCCTTCTTCTCCTCCGCCTTGAGGATGTTGGCGGCGCGGGTGTAGCCGGCGGTGAGCGCCTTGCCGTCCTCGGTCCCGAGGAAGCCGGCCAGCGCCTCGACCCGCTTCACGACGAGAACGAGGTCGTCCTGCGGGTTCTCGGCCGTGCCGAGCGCGAAGACCGCGTCGACGAGATCGTGCCGTGCCCCGGCATCGCGCAACTGCACTTTCAGGCGGTCGGCGAAGAAGGAGAGGAGGTCCGGACCGTAGTCCTTGTGCCCTTTTCGGACGGCCTGCCCCTCAAGGATCTTGCAGCCATTTTCGAAGACCGAGTCATAGGCGTGTGAAGATGGGTCAATCCGCTTCACTCGGAACGGGCGGATTTCTTGCCCATCGTCCGTTCCAACCTCAATGAATTGGTCTTCGTAAGCATTCGCGCGATCAATCAAGGATACGGCCTGTATCCGTCCAGCAACGGCTACAGCACTGCCAATGTGGAAGTTTCGGATGTCGTTCTCAACGATAAGCCGGATCACCCCCAGCGCCGCACGCCTCAAGGCGAAGGGGTCCTTCGACCCCGTCGGCTTTTCGTCCACCGCCCAGAAGCCGGTCAGCACGTCGAGCTTGTCGGCGAGCGCCACGGCGATCGACGTCGGCTCGGTCGGCACCCGGTCGCTCGGGCCCTGCGGCTTGTAGTGATCCTCGATCGCCGCGGCGACCGCCGGATCTTCTCCTTGAGCCAGCGCATAGCGCCGGCCCATCAGGCCCTGCACCTCGGGGAACTCGCCGACGACCTCGGTCATGAGATCCGCCTTGGCCAGTTCGGCGGTGCGCGCCGCCTTGTCCGGATCGGCCCCGACCAGCGGCGCCAGCTCGCGGGCGAGCCGGATGATGCGGTCGATGCGCGCCCCCTGCGTGCCGAGCTTCTCGTGGAACACCACGTTCAACGCCCGCAGCTTGGCGAGGCGCTGGTCGAGCGGCTTGCCGGCGGCCTTGTAGTCCGGCAGGTCGCCGAGGTCGGTCATGTAGAAGTGGCGGGCGTCGGAGAGGCGGGCGCGGATGACGCGGCCGTTGCCGGCGACGATCTTCTTGCCGCCGTCCTTGGCCTCGAGGTTCGAGACAGCCAAGAACTTGTTGGCGAGCTTCTGGTCGATGTGATGCGAGCGCAGCACGAAACACTTCTGGTTCGCCCGGATGGTGGCGCGGATCACCTCGGCCGGCACCTCGAGGAAGGCCTCCTCGAAGGTTCCCATCAGCGTCACCGGCCATTCGACGAGGCCGGCGACCTCGTCGAGCAGCGCCTCGTCCTCGATGAGCTCGAGCCCGTTGGCGAAGGCCGCGGTCTTGGCGTCCTCGAGGATGATGTGCCGGCGCCGCTCCGGATCGAGCACCACCTTGGCGTTCTGGAGCTTCTGCTCGTAGTCGTCGAAACGCTTGACCGAGAAGGCGCCGGGCGCGTGGAAGCGGTGGCCGCGGGTGATGTTGCCGGCGTGGATGCCGTCGACCTCGAAGGGCACGATCTCCGGCTCCTCGTTCTCCGAGCCGAAAGTGCAGACGATCGAATGCAGCGGGCGGACCCAGCGCAAGGAGCCCGTCCCCCAGCGCTGCGACTTCGGCCAGGGGAAGGCACGGATGGTGGCCGGCACCAGATCGGCCAGCACGTCGACCGCTTTGCGGCCGGGCTTGGAGATCTTGGCGACGTAGTAGTCGCCCCTCCTGTCGGAGACCACGGTCGCGGACTCGAGCGAGGCGATGCCGGCGCCCTCGAGGAAGCCCTGGATGGCGCGCTCGGGGGCGCCGACGCGCGGGCCCTTCTTCTCCTCGTGGACGTCCATGCCCTTGCCCGGCACGCCGACGACGTGGAGGGTGAGCCGGCGCGGCGTCGCGTAGGCCTTGGCGGCCTCGTAGGTGATACCGGCCGCCACCAGCCCGTCGGTGATCATCTTCTTCAGATCCTCGGACGCCTTGCGCTGCATGCGGGCGGGGATCTCTTCGGAAAACAGTTCGAGAAGCAGTTCGGGCATGGCGGTCTCGGAGCTCGGGACGCGGGTCATCGTTCGGCGTCGAGGCATAGAGCCGGGGCGCGGCGGTGTCCAGCCGATTAGCGCAGCGAAGCTGGGCAGCCGCTCGCGACCGACCGGTGGATGAGGACCGACACAACCTCGAACACAACCAAAACGGACATTGCATATGAATAGTCGTAATGATTGTATTCTCTTTCCGAGCAACTTCGGCTCACGACCGGGAGGGGGACATGGGCGATACGTCCGACAGCGACGGTGGCCGGCGCGGATCGATCTTCGGTTGGTTGCGCGATCTGATCGACTTCATTCAGGTGGTTGCGGTCGTCATGATCGCGGTGATGGTGTTCTTCCGGCCCGACCCACCGGGGCCGGGTGACGACAAGGACAAGGCGTGTAGATCGAGCATCGTCATCGGGCTTCTCACCGGGCTCGGGGCCAAGTTGATTCCGCCGGAACTGATGGCGAACGTCGAGAAGTACCTCGACAAGTGCGAGAGCGATCCGGATGTTCGTTATGTGATGAAGGCGGTGAGCGAAGCGGCGAACGACCCGCGCGTGGTCGAGGCGGCGTCGCCCCGGACCGTGGCGCTCGGGCCGACGGTGCCGTTCTCCAAGTCGCTCCCCGAGACGGAGTTCGCTTTCGAAGGAGCGTCGTCGGTCACGGAGACGGACAAGCCGCGCACCACTCCACCCGCGGGCACGACTTCGGCCGCGCCGCTCAAGCCGCCGAACTCCGGGTGGGTCGCGGTCGGCTTCGTCGGCGACGAGACCCTGTTCGTGCTTCCGCCCGGGCGCACTCTTCAGACCCTCGCCGTGGGAGACGAACTGACGGCGAAGCGGCAGATCAATCTGCGCAAGACGGCGGCGGATTGGACGCGGTCGATCGGCATCGTGCGTCAGGACCGCAAGGTGAAAATCGTCGAAGCACCGAAGACGCTCTCCGCCGGCAGCCTCACTCAGGTCTGGGCGCACGTCGAGCTTCCCTGAACGCGAACACCGCGCGGCCGCTGGGTCACGAAAAGAGACGGCGCCACGATGGGCGCCGTCTTCTCGTCCACCGACCGGCGCGCCGGCCTCACAGGCTCTTGTGCGAGCCGTCGCAGAGCTGCGGCGTCTTGGAGTGCTTGCAGCCGCAGAAGAAGGCTTTGCCGTCTTTCTCGGCCACGTACTTCACCGGGGTGAAGTCGGTGCCCTTGTGGCTGCCGTCGCAGAACGGCTGCTTCTGCGACTTGCCGCAGGCGCACCAGAAATAGGCCTCGCCGGCCTTCACCTCGACGGGATAGGGCGCCTTCTGCGCGATCACCGGTTCGGACATGGGACTTCTCCTCCTCTCGGCGGCCGAGCGGCCGCTTCCATCGCGGAGATTAGAGGGGTTCCAATCCGCTTTGTAGGGGTGAACACGTAGACCGCCGGAAACGCATCGTTCGACGAGCATGAACGATGCGCTTCTCCGGGCGTCGATCGTGCGGCGGAATGCGGCTACGCCCTTCCGCCCACCGCGTTCCTCACGCCGCGCCGCCGCCCTCGGTCGCCAGCCACGCCCGCCCGCAGGCCTTGGCCAGTTCGCGGACTTCTCCGATGTACTTCTGTCTCTCGGTGACCGAGATGACGCCGCGCGCGTCGAGCAGGTTGAAGACGTGGGAGGCCTTGATGCACTGATCATAGGCCGGCAGTGCCATCAGGTGACGCTTCTCCTCCGGGGTCTCCCAGCCGGCTTCGATGTAGCGCTGGGCGGCGGCCTTCGCCATCTTGAACTGCTCGACCAGCATGTCGGTGTCGGCGTGTTCGAAGTTGTGGCGGGAATATTCCTGCTCGGCCTGGAGGAAGATCTCGCCGTAGGTGACCTTCTCGTGGCCGTCGCGGCCGTTGAAGTTGAGGTCGTAGACGTTGTCGACGCCCTGCACGTACATGGCGAGGCGCTCCAGCCCGTAGGTCAGCTCGCCCGACACCGGCGAACACTCGAAGCCGGCGACCTGCTGGAAATAGGTGAACTGCGACACTTCCATGCCGTCGCACCAGCACTCCCAGCCGAGACCCCAGGCGCCCAGCGTCGGGCTCTCCCAGTCGTCCTCGACGAAGCGGATGTCGTGGGTCTTGGGATCGATGCCGATGGCGTAGAGGCTCTTGAGATAGAGCTCCTGGAGATCGGCCGGCGAGGGTTTGAGGATCACCTGGAACTGGTAATAGTGCTGGAGCCGGTTGGGGTTCTCGCCGTAGCGCCCGTCCTTCGGCCGTCGCGACGGCTGCACGTAGGCGGCGCGCCAGGGCTTTGGCCCCAAAGCGCGCAACGTCGTCGCCGGATGGAAGGTGCCGGCGCCGACCTCCATGTCGTAGGGCTGCAGCACCACGCAACCGTAGTCGGCCCAGAAGCGCTGCAGGGTGAGGATCAGCCCCTGGAAGGAGCGATCGGGGCGCATGTGGGCGGGGGTCGCGGGGTCGATCATGGTTCTGGGCTCACCGATGAAAATCGAGCCGGACCCTAGACACGGGGGCCGGCCCGGTCAACGGGAGAGCGCGCGGGCGACACCCGAAAGGCCGGCGATCCAGCTCTCAGATCCGCAGCGCCAGAGCGGCCAGCGCCAGCGCCGCCGGCACCGCCTGGACGAAGAGGATGCGCCGATTGGCGGTCGCCGCCCCATAGAGGCCGGCGACCACGACGCAGGCGAGGAAGAAGGCGACGTCCGGCCGCCCCACCTCGCCCCGGGCGAGGCCGAAGACGAGGCCGGCGGCGAGGAAGCCGTTGTAGAGCCCTTGATTTCCGGCGAGCACCCTGGTCGCGGCGGCGAATTCCTCGGTGGTGCCGAAGACCTTGCGCACTCGCGGTGTGCACCACAGGAACATCTCCATCACCAGGATCCAGATATGGAGGGCGGCGATGACGAGGGCGAGCATGAAGGTGATCATGGAATGACTCCGAGTGCCGATGACGGGCGATGGATCCACTGTGGCGCGAATGATGATTCGGGTAAGTGCGAAAGTTGTGATATGTAATGTTTGTGGTTGCCGCGATCCTCACTGAAATCGATCGTCGCTTCGTGGCGACACCAGAACGAGAGGCGGGAACATTCCCGCCCCGGACCGGGAGGGAATACCCATGTTGATCGCCATCCACACGCGGCGCATTCGGCTTTCGGTCGCCGCGGTGACGTTCGCCGTCGCTCTCGTCGGCGGCATCGCCTCCGCTTTCGCTCAGGCCGCCGGTGGGGGCGGGGGCGGTAACGGCAGTGGCGACCCGTCCGCCGTCATCGTCTTCGGTCGGCCCGGGAACTGTTCGCCGGGCATGCCCGGTTGCGGACCCGTCGATCCGCCCGTCGTCAAGCCGCACAACCGTGTCCCTGAATACGATCCCTGCGGGGACTACGACAAGCGTTCGGTGAAATACCGCGAATGCCGGCGACAGTTCTGAAACGGATCGCCCGGCGCGTGGGTCGCTGCCGTTCGGGGTGGCGATCCACGTGCCGATCACACCGGTGAGCCGACCGCTCGACCGGCGGGCCGACCGTTCGGCCGGATTTCGCGGAGTCACCGGCCCGCGGGAAAGAAATATCGGGGTCGGCGCCACTTTTCTTTGAACCGATCGGGTGGCTGCGGCGACGGATGGTCGAGAGGCGGGTAGATCCCCCGCCCCGAGCCCCGAGGAGAGCCCCCATGTCGACCATCGCCCGCCGTCATCGCATCCAGCTCACCATCGCCGCCGCGACGCTCGCCGTCGCCCTCGTCGGTGGCATCGCCTCAGCCTTCGCCCAGGCCGCCGGTGGTCGTGGCGGCGGTGGCTCCGGCGACGGGTCCCCCGATCCGACCGCCGTCCTGGTCTACGGCACCCCCGGCAACTGCCCGCCGACCATCGCCTGCGGTCCGGGCCGGCCCGAGCGTCCGCGCCACGTCCGCATCAAGCCCTACGACCCCTGTGGCGACTACCGCCCCGGCAGCCGTCTCCATCGCCAGTGCCGCGCCGCGTTGTGACGCGACGCTCACCCCACGGCGCGCGGATCGCGACCGCATTCGGCGGCGATCCGCGCGCCGATCGCGTCGCACAGCCGGCCGATCACCGGGTGGCCGGCGTCGTGGCGCCGACGATCGAGCCCGACGACCGGATTGATCAATCGCACCGAATTGGTGAGGAAGAGCGCCTCGGCCGTGGCGAACTCGATCGGCTTCAGCGACATCTCCTTGGTCCTGAGCCCCATGGTCCGTGCGAGCTCGAGCACGAGGCCGCGGGTCGTGCCGTCGAGGATGCCGTCGTCGGTCTGCGGGGTCAGCAGCACGTCGCCCTCGATGGCGAAGATGTTGCCGGAAGTGGTGCAGGCGACGTCGCCCCGCATGTTGAGGAGGAGCGCGTCGTCGGCGCCCTTCGCTTCCGCCTCCGCCAGCGCCGCGATCGCGTCGACATAGGCCGAGGTCTTCCAGCGCGCCGCCGGTGACGTCTCGTTGCGCCGGATCGTCGAGGTGACGAGGCGCACCGGACGCATCACCGGATCCGCCGACCACGGCGCATGGGTGACGATCACCGTCGGCCGCGCCGTCTCCGGCCGTCGGAGGCCGCGCCCTCCCGGCCCGCGGGTGACCGCCAGCCGGATCACCTCCACACCGTCCGGAAGCGTCGCGAGGAGCAGATCGAGATCGCTCTCCAGCCGTTCCCGCGTCACCGGTATGGCGAAGGCCGCCGCTCCGCCCATCATCCGGTCGAGGTGCGCCACTCGCCGGAACACCCGGCGATCGACCGCCAGCATGGTCTCGAACAGCCCGTCGCCGAGCGTCAGGCCGCGATCGGAGAGGTCGAAGGCGACCGTGCCGCTCTCGTTGAGGCGTCCGTCGAAGACGATCATGGGAGACACCTCTCGTGAGTGGCGAAGTTTCGGGCGATCGACAGGAAATTGGCGAGGAGACGGGCCCCTTCCGGGGTCAGCACCGATTCGGGATGGAACTGTACCGCATGGGTCGGGTGGGCGCGGTGGCCGAGCGCCATGATCTCGCCGGCTTCGCTGCGACCGGTGACGACGAGATCGGGCGCGCTCCCCTCGTCGATCTCGACGACCAGCGAGTGGTAGCGTCCGACCGTCATCGGCCGTGGCAGTCCGGCGAACAGACCCTCGCCGTCGTGCGCGACCGTCGAGGCGCGACCGTGCATCGGCTCCCGGGCGCGGACGATCCGCCCGCCGAACACCTCGCCGATCGCCTGGTGCCCGAGGCAGATGCCGAGAATCGGGATACGGCCGGAGAAGCGGCGGACGAGCGCCTCCGAAACGCCCGCCTCGGCCGGCCGCCCCGGGCCGGGCGAGATCACCAGCGCCTCCGGCGCCATCGCCTCGACCCCCTCCGGTGTGATCGCGTCGTTGCGCGCCTCCACCGTCGCGGCGCCGAGATTGCGCAGGTAGCGGCCGATGTTGGCGACGAAACTGTCC
>JAOTSD010000116.1 GCA_030247555.1 Siculibacillus sp.
AGTCGCGCCGCATCCGACGAGCGATCCCGTCGCCACGGCGCTCGCCGTCCCCGGGCCGCGCCTCGTCGCCTCGACCGAGCCGCAGGCGCTGAAGCCCTCCGCCACGCCGCAACCGAGCGTGCGGCTGACCTCGCTCGCCGACGTCGCGGCGCTGGCCGCCGAGAAGCGCGACATCCGCCTCAAACTCGCCGTCGAGAAGCAACTCCGCCCGGTGCGCTTCGAACCCGGCCGCGTCGATGTTTCGCCGACGAAGGATGCCCCCTTCGACCTGCCGCAGGAGCTCGCCCGCAAGCTCTCCGACTGGACCGGCATCCGCTGGGTGGTGGCGCTCAGCCGCGACGAGGGTGGCCCGACCATCGCCGAGGAGCGCGAGGCGGCGCGCGACCGGCTGGTCACCGACGCCCGCGCCGATCCGCTGGTCGCAGCGGTGCTGAAGCGGTTCCCCGGCGCCAAGATCGTCGACGTGCGCGTCCAGGCCGCGGAGGGTGAGGAGGCGAACACTTCCGGCGACGACGCGGCGCTGCCGGCCGACACCGAGGATCCGGGCTGGAACCCGGACGATTGATCCGCGATCGACGAGGTTCCGAGACCGTCGGAACCGCGGAAGATCCGCCACCGCTCACGATCGATCAGAGACGCGAGGACGCCCCATGGACTTCATGAAGATGATGAGCAAGGCCAAGGAGATGCAGGCCAAGATGGCCTCTCTCCAGGACGAGTTGGCGACGATCGAGGTGACCGGCACCTCGGGCGGCGGTCTCGTCGCGGTCACCATCACCGGCAAGGGCGAACTCAGGAACGTGAAGATCGATCCCTCGCTGCTGAAGCCCGAGGAGGCCGAGATCGTCGAGGACCTGATCGTCGCCGCCCATCGCGACGCTCACGGCCGCGCCGAGGCGGCGATCGCCGAGAAGTTGGCGGAGATGACCGGCGGCATGGGTTTGCCGAGCGGGTTCAAACTGCCGTTCTGACGGGGCGCGGCGGGCGGTCCGCCGTCACTCCTCGTCGCCGAGGAGGAGGCCGAGCTGTTCCGGGCGACCGGTCGGCACCGGCAGACCCATGTGGCGGAAGGCGGCCTGCGTCAGCAGCCGGCCGCGCGGCGTTCTCTGCACGAAACCCTGTTGGATGAGATAGGGCTCGACGATCTCCTCGATCGCGTCGCGTGGCTCGGAGAGTGCCGCGGCGATCGTCTCGATGCCCACCGGCCCGCCGTTGAACGAGATGGCGATGACGTCGAGATAGCGCCGGTCGAGCTGGTCGAGCCCGGCGCGGTCGACCTCGAGCCGGATCAGCGCCTTGTCGGCGATGTCGCGATCGATCGCCGCCTTGCCCGCAACCACGGCGAAGTCGCGCACCCGTCTCAGCAGTCGCCCGGCTATGCGCGGCGTGCCGCGTGAGCGCCGGGCGATCTCGTTGGCGCCTTCCTCGGTGATGGCGAGCCCCATCAGCCGCGCGCCGCGCCGGACGATGAACTCCAGTTCCTCGACGGTGTAGAAGTTGAGCCGGATCGGAATGCCGAAGCGATCCCTGAGCGGCGTCGTCAGGAGGCCGAGGCGGGTGGTCGCCGCGACCAGGGTGAACTTGGCGAGGTCGATCTTCACCGAACGCGCCGCCGGCCCCTCGCCGATGATCAGATCGAGCTGATAGTCCTCCATCGCCGGGTAGAGGATCTCCTCGACCGCCGGATTGAGCCGATGGATCTCGTCGATGAACAGGACGTCACGGTCCTCGAGATTGGTGAGCAACGCCGCCAGATCACCCGCCTTGGCGATCACCGGCCCCGATGTCGAACGGAAGTTGACCCCGAGCTCGCGGCTTACGATCTGGGCGAGCGTCGTCTTGCCGAGCCCAGGCGGGCCGACGAAGAGCACGTGATCGAGCGCCTCGCGCCGGGCCTTCGCCGCCTCGATGAACACCGAGAGATTGTCGCGCGCCGCCTGCTGGCCGACGAAGTCGCCGAGCGCCTGCGGGCGCAGCGAGACGTCGAAATCCTCCTCGCGCTTCTCGCCGGAGATGAGGCGTCTGGGTGTGGCCATCGAATCGCGTGCCCGTCGTCGATCGTCGCGTCGCCCGCTTCCCTAGCACGTCGCGCCGGCGGGACGAAGCGAGAACGCTGGGTCGCGCCACCCCGTCGGTGTTCAGATCGGGCGACTGGCGATGGTCTGGAAACGCCGGCGCAGGGCGAGGAACGGTTTTTCCCAGAAAGCGTAGGAGACGCTCGCCACGACGATGTCGAGCCCCAGCGCCAGCACCGCATCGGCGACCGGCCCCGCCTGCACCGTCGCCTCGACCCAGCGCAACGCCAGCAGATGGAAGACGTAGAGACCGAAGGAGATCTTGCCGAGATGGAGGAGCATCGCCGGAAAGGTGACGCGGAGGTCGAGGACCGCCAGGATCAGGGCGCCGGCCGCGAAGGCGGCGAGCCCGTGGCCGAAGGCGACGTCGAAGCCGGACCGCGCCTCGGCGATCCGCTTCGCGTCGAAGACGTCGGCGGCGAGGAAGAAGGCGACGAGGGCGAAGACGACGAGCCCGGCCCGGCCGAGTGCGCCCCGGAACGGCGCCCCCTTCCGGGTCACTTCGCCGAGCGCGATGCCGACGCCGAAGGCGGCCAGATGCGTCGTGGTGTTGGTCCAGATCGCCGTGTCGATCGCCAGATGCCGTTCGCCCTGGATCCACGTCGCGACGAAGCCGAGAGCGATCGCCGCCACTCCGAGCCGCACCCCACCCCGCGCGCCGGTGATCACCAGCAGCAGCGGCAGCACCAGATAGAACTGCTCCTCGACCGAGATGCTCCACAGCGGCGTCATCGGATTGACCGCCCATCCGTGATCGAGGAACCACCAGTTGCCGAGGAACAGCGAGAACCAGCCGATCATCTCCCGCCCCTGCGGCCCGTCCGTCGCCTCGGCGAGGAGGAAGCCGATCGCCAGACCGAGCGCATAGAGCGGCCAGATGCGCAGGATCCGGCGGACGTAGAAGTCGCCGACGCGGATGGTGCCGGTGGCGGCCTGCTCCTCGCGCAACAGCCGCGTCATGATGAAGGCCGAGAGCGTGAAGAACAGCGTCAGCCCGAAGCCGAGGGACTGGGTCGTCGACACCGTCAGCCGCCCGATGAGCGGATCGAGACCCGCCACCTCCGCCACCTCGCGCGGCAGGACATGGTGCAGGAACACCATGAGGAAGGCGACGAAGCGCAGCACGTCGAGTTCGGGTCGGTAGAGCGAGCGGGCGGCCATTTCCGGTCCGGACGGGTTGCGGGGCATCGTCGGCCCCGATTCGACACGGGAAGTGATGATCGAATGCTGAAGCGGCGGAGATCGAGCGCTCCGTGGGCCGCGAATCTCTCGACGTGCTTCACGTTCGGTGAACGTATGCGCGTCGTTCCGGGCTACGATCCGCGAGGGAACGGTTCTAGGATGCCGGGGAATTCCGCGATGAAGGAGCGCACCATGATCCGTCCTCTCGTCCTCGCCCTGCCACTCCTGCTCGCCGCGTCGCCGGTCGCCGCCCAGACCCCCGCCGCGCCTTCGCCGCCACCGCGCCTGACCTGCACCGGACCGTTCGGAGCCGACGCCTCCCATGCGTCGATCACCGCGATCGTCGGCAAGGAGAACACCGTATTCAAGAAGGTCGACGGCGCCGAAGGCGAGAAGATCGCCGCCACCGTGCTCTTCCCCAAGAACGCCGAACGGCGTCTCGAGCTGATGTGGGCCGATGCCGAGAAGCGCAGCGGCCTCCTCAACGTCCGGCTGTCGGAGAAATCGGTCTGGATCGCCCCCAACGGCCTGAAGATCGGCATGTCGCTCGACGAGGTCGAGAAGATCAACGGCCGCCCCTTCGTTCTCACCGGCTTCGATTGGGACTACGGCGGCCACGTCGCCGACTGGAAGGGTGGCGCCCTCGATGCCGAGATCCCCGGCGGCTGCTTCGTCAACGTCCGCTTCACCGTTCCCGAAGGTGCGCCGGCGGGTCCCGCCTCCAAGGTCTCCGGCGATCGCGAGTTCCTCTCGAACGACAAGAACATGCGCGCGGTGAAGCCGATCGTCGGCAGCCTCGGCTTCGGCTTCCCCCAGCCCTGAGGAGCGGCGGCCGATGTCGCGCGCCGCGAGACTGATCGACCTCGTCCAGATCCTGCGGCGTCATCGCCGGCCGGTCGTCGCGGCGATGCTCGCCGAGGAACTCGGCGTGTCGCCGCGCACACTCTATCGCGACGTCGCCACCCTCCGGGCCCAGGGCGCGCCGATCGACGGCGAGGCGGGCGTCGGCTACGTGTTGAAACCCGGCTTCCTCCTGCCGCCGTTGATGTTCGGCGACGAGGAAATCGAAGCTCTGGCGCTCGGCGCCCGCTTCGTCGCCGAACACGGCGACCCGCGCCTCGCCCGCGCCGCCCGCGACGCCGTCGCCCGCATCGAGGCGGTGTTGCCGGCCGACCTGCGCGAACGCCTCGACGACGCCGGCCTGTGGATCGGCCCATCGAAGGAACGCCCGCCCGAGCCGGTCGACACCGGCCTCCTGCGTCGCGCCATCCGCGAGGAGAAGAAGCTCGATCTCGCCTATGCCGACGCCGGTGGTCGGACGACCGATCGCACCGTCTGGCCGATCGCGCTGGCCTTCTTCGAACGGGTCCGCATCCTCGTCGCCTGGTGCGAGCTGAGGCAGGGGTTCCGGCACTTCCGCCTCGACCGGATCGGCGATGCCCAGCTCGCCGATGTGCGCTATCCGCGCCGCCGGCGCGCCCTCGTGGCGAACTGGCGCGCCGCCCAGGGCATCACCGAGGTCGATGGATCACTACTGACACGATCCGTCAGGAGAAAGTCGTAAACCGAGGCATTCCGAAACGGAGCCTCGACCATGACCGATCCGAACCTCATCCTTCTCTATGTCGCCGACGTCGGCGCCTCCCTCGCCTACTGGAGCGAGCTCCTCGACCGCCCGGCGGCGGAGCAGCACGAGACCTTCGCCATGCTGCCGCTGCGCGACGGCGTCATGCTCGGCCTGTGGCGGGCCGACGACGTCGAACCCGCCGCCACGGTCACCGGTGGCGGCACCGAGATCATCTTCCCGGTCACGGACCGCGACGAGGTCGACCGCCTCCACGCCGCATGGGCGGCCCGCGGCCGGACGATCCTGCAAGGCCCGACCGACGTCGATTTCGGCCGCACCTTCACCGCCGCCGACCCGGACGGTCATCGTCTGCGGGTTCTGTGGCCGACCGAGTGATCGGCGATCCGCCGACGGTGTCGGGCTCGCCTTCGCGCGGGGAGTTTCGAAGGCTCGAAACCTCGTGCGTTCGGCGCGAGACGGGCACGGCCGCGGGCTTCGCGCGCGACCGGCCCCATGAACCCCGCCGCAACCTTTCGCTGGCACGATCGTCCGACCTCATCGATCGGACACCTCATGCTCGCCGACGTCGCGACCTTCCTTTTCGCCCCGGTGCATCGGCTGACCGACCTCGCGGATCCGTTCTCGGCGGTCTCGCTCGCCGGCGCGCTGGTCTTCGCCTGCGTCCTGGCGCTGCGGCGGCAGGGCACGGCGCCGGGGCGGTTCGGTCTCGCCGCTCGCGTCGCCCGGTTGCGCGCCTTCGTCCGCGCCGCCCTCCCGCGGCGGATCTGGTCGCATCCCTCGGCCCGGCTCGACTACCGGCTCTTCGTCGTCACCTCGCTCTTCTACGCCACCGGCGTGGTCGAACTGGTGGTGACCGCCCACACCGTCGAACATTGGACCGCCTCCGGTCTCGACGCCCTCTTCGGGCCGACCGCGCCGACCCCGCCGCCGCTGGCCCTCGTCGCCGCGGTGACGGTCTGCGATTTCCTCGTCTTCGAACTCGCCTACTGGTTCGCCCATCGGCTGCTGCATCGGGTGCCGGCGCTGTGGGCCTTCCATTCGCTGCATCATTCGGCCGAAGTGCTGACCCCCTTCACCGAATGGCGGCAGCATCCGGTCGAGCTGTTCCTCTTCCCGGCGATCAACGCGGTGATGCTCGGCGCCTTCTGGGGCCTCACCCACCATCTCTTCGGCGCCGATGCTCAACCGGTGTCGCTCCTCGGCTTCAACGCCATCCAGCTCGTCGCCGTCTTCACCGTGCTCCACCTGCGCCACACCCACCTGTGGATCACCCTTCCCGGCCTCTGGGCGAAGCTCTTGCAGACCCCGGCGCATCACATGATCCACCATTCCGCCGACCCGCGGCATTTCGACAGGAACCTCGGGCTCTTCCTGTCGCTGTGGGATTGGGTCTTCGGCACGCTGTGGATCCCGCGCCCCGAAGAAAAGACGACGTTGACCCTCGGCCTCGGCGCGGCCGGGGGGCATCACGGCGTCGCCGACGCCTGGATCTCACCGGTGATCGCGGCCGGTCGCAGCCTCGTCCCGCGCGCCGCACCGCCGCGGACGCCCCCACCGACCGGCACCGGCCTGCCGGCCGAGTGACCGTGCCTTCGTCGCGCCGTCGTCCTCAGCCGAGCGCCAGTTCCTTCAGCCCGAGCCGGATCAGTTTCTCGGTCGGCGCGTCCTCGCCGACGGTCTTCGCCGCCGTCGCGACCGCCGCGCTCGCTTGGAGCTGCGGATAGCCGAGATTGACCAGTGCGGAGACGGCATCGGCCATCGGTTTCGGCGCCGTCTTCTCGGCGAGCCCGCCGGAGAGACGGACGAGCGCCGGATCGACCGAGGCGAAGCTCGGCGCCTTGTCCTTGAGCTCCTGGGCGATACGCTCGGCCAGCTTCTTGCCGACCCCGGTCGCCCGGCACAGCGCGGTGACGTCCTTCAGCGCGATCGCCGAGGCGAGTTCCGACGGGCGCAGCGCCGACAGGAGCGCCAGCGCCACCTTGGTGCCGACCCCCTGGATGGTGCACAGAAGCCGGAACCACTCGCGCTCGTCGGCGTCGGCGAAGCCGTAGAGCCGGATCATGTCCTCGCGCACGATGGTCTCGATGGCCAGCACCGCCGCCTCGCCGGGCGAGGGCAGGTTCTGCAGCGTCCGCGACGAGCAGTAGCAGACGTAGCCGACGCCGTGGACGTCGAGGATGACGTGATCGTCGCCGTATTCGTCGACGACCCCCTTGAGCTTGCCGATCATCTCACCTGCTCCTCGCTCGCGGCGCGAGGTTGGGGCCCACGACCGGCCTCGCCACGAAGAGAGGCCGCGCCCCCCCTCCCTGTCCCAACCCCTCGCGGGGGGAGGGGACGCGAGTGGCCGATCTCTTCGACATTCCACGAGTCATCGCGAGCCGAGCCGCCTCCGACACGAACGCCCTCGCCTCATCGTTCCCTCCCCCCTGCAGGGGGAGGGACGGGGTGGGGGGGCTCGGCGCCCGCGATCGACCGATGGCGACGCCCATCCCCTCACCCTCCCGCCAGCCGCAACGCCCGGGCGAGCGTCTGGCGATGATGGGCATGGCAGATGGCGATGGCGAGCGCGTCGGCCGCGTCCGCCCCCTTCCAGGTGGCGCGCGGCAGCAGCAGCTTCACCATGTGCTGGATCTGCTCCTTGTCGGCGTGCCCTGCGCCGACCACAGCCTTCTTGACCGCGTTCGGCTGATACTCGGCGACCGAGAGCCCCGCCTTCGCCGGCACCAAGAGCGCCACGCCGCGCGCCTGGCCGAGCTTCAGCGTCGAGGTCGGATTGGTGTTGACGAAGGTGTGCTCGACCGCCGCCTCGTCCGGCCCGTGCTCGGCGATGACGGCGGCGAGCCCGTCGTGCAGCTCGACCAGCCGCCCGGCCAACTCGTCTCGTGCCGTCGAGGTGATGGTGCCGCAGGCGACGAAGGAGAGCCGATTGGAGACGGCGTCGATCACCCCCCAGCCGGTGCGCTGGAGGCCGGGATCGATGCCGATGATTCGAACGACCGTGGACATGCCCGCGAGGCTACATGTTCTCGGTTCGTTTCGTAAAGAGGCGGTGCGACGAAACCCCGCCACATGCACACTTCGCCTTGTGATTGCGTCGGACCGGAGGATATGCTGATCGACGTGCGCCACCTCGACGGAAGCCTTCATGATCGGTCTCAGTTCCAATTTCCGCTGGCTGCTGCTCTTGGTGGCGGTCTCCGGGCTCTTGCTCTTCACCGGGTCGAGCGATGCCGGTCCGGTGGTCTTCGTCTTCGTCATGGCCGGCTGGGTCGCGTCGATCTGTATCCACGAGTTCGGCCACGCGCTCGTCGCCTGGTACGGCGGCGACCATGCGATCCCCTCCCAAGGCTACCTGACCCTGGATCCGGCGCGCTACGTCGATCCGGTCAACAGCCTCTTGTGGCCGTCGTTGCTGGTGGTGATCGGCGCTTTCGGCTTTCCGGGCGGCGCCGTCTACGTGAACGTCGGCGCCCTGCGGTCCGACCGCTGGCGCAGCGCCGTCTCCGCCGCCGGCCCTCTCGGCAGCCTGCTGGTCTTCGTCGTCCTCGTGCTGCCGCTGAGCCTCGGACTCGACCAGCACCTCGGTGCCCCCGCCTTCTGGAACGCCGTCGCCCTTCTCGCCGAACTGCAGATGGTCGGCATCCTGCTCAATCTCCTGCCCATCCCCGGCTTCGACGGCTACGGCATCCTCGAGCCCCACCTGCCCGTCGACCTGCGGCGCAGCTTGGAACCGGCGAAGGCCTGGGCCACGCTGGCGCTGATGGCGGTGCTGGTGATGGTGCCCGGCGTCGGCGGAAGCTTCTTCCGCGCCGCCGACCGGATCACCACGGCGATGAACGTCGACGACGAGATGGCCTGGGACGGCTACCGGTCGTTCCGCTTCTGGCGGAACATCCGCTGAGACCTCCGCCGGATCGCCCTCCGGCGTCGCCGGCCCTGCCTCCCCGGCCCGACGCGAGAAACATCGCTTGACTTCATATCGTGCACGATATATTTTCCGACCATGGAGACCGAACCGACCACCACCACCTGCGCCGCCACACCCGAGAAGCTGAAGCTCGGGTCGCAGCTGTGTTTCGCGCTCTATTCGACGCTCCACGGGGTCAACCGGGTCTATCGGCGGCTGCTCGCCGATCTCGATCTGACCTATCCGCAATACCTGGTCCTGCTGGTGCTGTGGGAGAAGGACGAGGTCGGCGTCGGCGAGATCTGCGAAGCGCTGTTTCTCGAGACCGCCACCCTCACGCCCCTCCTCAAACGCCTGGAGACCCGGGGCCTGATCCAGCGTCGCCGCTCCGCCGAGGACGAGCGCCGCGTCATCGTCACCCTCACCGCCGAGGGCCGGGCGTTGCGCGCCCGCGCCGAATGCATCCCCGACCGCATCGCCGCCGCGGCCGGATGGTCGCTCGACGACCTGATCGACCTGCGCGGCAAGCTGATCGCCCTGCGCACCAACCTCACCACCGCGGACTGACCCCGCCCCCCGGAAGCCGTCTTCACATCCAGAAACATCGCGCACGATATGAATATGCGCGATCTACTATCGAAGGAGAACTCGCATGTCCCTGGCAAAGGTCCTCTACCGCGCCGACGCCACCGTCACCGGCGGCCGCGAAGGCAAGGGCGCCACCGCCGACGGCCGCCTCGATCTCACCCTGTCGACCCCGAAGGAACTCGGCGGCGCCGGCGGCCCCGGCACCAACCCGGAACAGCTCTTC
>JAOTSD010000117.1 GCA_030247555.1 Siculibacillus sp.
CCCGCGACGAGCCGCGCGAACCCGCCCGCGGCGGCTGGATGTCCGACCTCCTGCGCCGCGCCTCGCGCGACGAGGAGCCGGCCCCGGCGCCCGCCTACGGCCGCGCCCCGACCGGCGGCATCGGCGACAAGCTCGACGCACTCTCCGGCGAAATCGCCCGGGCGATCGACGACGAGGCCTTCTCCGACCTGTGGGATCGCTGGCGGCACGGCGAGCGCAACGTCTTCTCCCGTCGGCTCTACACCCTTCAGGGTCAGCAGACCTTCGAGGAGATCCGCCGCAAGTACCAGCGCGACACCGAGTTCCGCACCGCGGTCGACCGCTACGTCGCCGACTTCGAGAGCCTGCTCGGGGAGGCCTCGCGCTCCAACCGCGACCCCGACGCCGCACGCAACTACCTCGCCTCCGACACAGGCAAGGTCTACACCCTGCTCGCCCACGCCTCCGGCCGGCTCGACTGAGCCCGCGAGGCGGGGATCGATGAAACACGAACGGCCACCCCTCGGGGCGGCCGTTTCGCGTCGGTGTCGGGAGTTGCGCGGCGCACGTGTCGCGGGACGGAAAGCGCCACGGGCGAACCGGCGGCGACCCCGCGTTCACACCGCGCCGCCACCGGTACGGTCCGCGGCGCCCCTCGCACCCTGCGGACCACCAAGCGGATCACCCGCGCTTCGCCACCCAGGCGACGATCTCCGGCAGCAGGCGGCTCTGGGCCCGGTCGAAGGCGGCGACTGCCGACTTGGGATCGTCGCCGGACGGCTCCTCGGCACGGAACGCCTCCGCCGCGATCACCCGACCGCTGCGATCGTCCATCAGCTTGACGGAGAGCGCGATCACCACCCGATGCGCCGAAGCCTCGTAGTCGAAGGCGCGGATCTCGGTCACCACCTGCCGATCGATCGCCAAGCCCTGTCCGGGGCGGCCGGCGGCGCGGAAGCGGCCGGAGGCCTGGAGTACGTCGACCAGCCGCGACTGGACGAGCCGCGGCAGCCGGTCGGCCCATTGCGCTCCGGAAAAATAGGCGATCTCGGTGGCGCTCGGCCTGACCACGATACGATCGGTGTCGACCGCCCGGTCGGCCGCCGGCTCCGGCACCAGCACCTGCAGCGTCCGCCCCGATGCGGCGCGCGCCACCGCCGGTCGGGCGAGGTCGTAGGTGTCGACCGAGGGCGTCGGCATGATCGCCGAACAGCCGGCGGCGAGCAGCACCACGCCGCAGGCGGCGGCGAGACGCAACGTCGTCGAGCGGATCCGCGCCGTGGTCCTCATCGCCGGTTCCCCGAATATTCCGGCACGGCACCGCCCTGCCCGCCGAAGATCAGGCGCTTGGGATCGCGATCGATGTTGCCGACCGCCCGATCGATGGTGCCGAGCGTGCGCCGCCCCTCCGCGACGAAGTCGCGCAGGTCGCGCACCCCGGCGCCGGTCAGTTTCGCCATCCCGTCGGCGATCTCGGCGGCGCGCGCCTGGAAGGCCTGTGAGGTTTCCTTGATGCTCTTGGCCGCCGCCGTCGCCTCCTCGAGGAAGGTCGCCGCCTGCTTGACGACGCCCTTGCCCTCTTCGGATCCGGCGATGCCGTCGATCTTGGCGAGGATGCCGTCGACCCGCTTCGACGCCTCGTCGAGGCGTCCCATCATCGAATGGGCGTCGTCGACGATCGCGGTGACCTTGCCCCGGTCGACGGTGCGGACCAGCCCGTCGACGTCGTCGGCGAGCGTTTCGATCTTGCCGGAGACCGAGGCCAGCACGTCGCCCGCCTTGGAGACCGCGCTCATGAACTTCTCCACCCCGTCGGCGTTCTTGGACAGGGCGTCCGAAAAGGTCTCGGCGTTCTTCACCGTCCGCTTCACCGAGTCGGCGTTGTCCTTGATCAGTTGGTCGACGGTGGCGACCGCGCCGTCGAGGCGGGTCAGGACCCTCTGCGCCCCTTCGAGAATGTCCTGCATCGACGAGCGCTCGGCATAGATCAGCCGCTCGTTCTCGTCGCGGTCGAGCAGTCCGTCGGCTTGGGCCGAGCCACCCCAGATCTGCACCGTCGCCACGCCGGTCAGCCCCTGATAGCCGAGCGAGGCGTGGCTGTCGGTCTTGATCGGCGTCTCGGCGTCGACGTCGACGCGCGCGATCACTCGCGACGGATCGTCGGGGGCGAAGGAGAGCTTCTTCACCTCGCCGACCTTGATGCCGTTGAAGGAGACGTTGGCGCCGGTGACCAGACCGGAGACGGAACCGGGGAAGACGACGACCAGCCCGGCGCGCCGCGACCCTTCGCCGCCCTTGAGCAGCCAGAAGGCCGAGCCGAACCCCGCGGCGATCACCGCGAGGACGAACAGACCGACGGTCACGAGGTTGGCGCGGGTTTCCATCAAAGACCTCTGGCGGCGATGCCGCGGGCGCGGGTTCCCCTGAAATAGGCCTTCACCCAGGGATGGTCGAAGGCGAGCATCGTCTCGAGCGTCCCGTCGACCAAGACGCGTCGATTCCCCAGCACGGCTATTCGGTCGCACACGGTGGCCAGACTGTCGAGGTCGTGCGTCACCATGAACACCGTCAGACCGAGCGTATCACGCAATTTCGCGATCAGATCGTCGAAGTCACCGGCGCCGATCGGATCGAGTCCCGACGTCGGTTCGTCGAGGAAGACGATCGCCGGATCGAGGGCGAGGGCCCGGGCGAGGCCGGCACGCTTGATCATGCCGCCGGAGAGTTCGGACGGATACTTGTCCGCCGCGTCCTGCGGCAGGCCGACCATGGCGATCTTCAACCGGGCGAGATCGTCCATCAACACCTCGGAGAGGTCCATGTGCTCGCGCATCGGCACCTCGATGTTCTGCTTCACCGAGAGCGAGGAGAACAGCGCGCCGTGCTGGAAGAGGACGCCCCAGCAGCGTTCGATGCCGGTGCGCACCTTCGGCTCGACGGTGTCGAGGTCGTGGCCGAAGACCTCGACCGTCCCCGCCCATTTGCGGTTGAGCCCGAGCACGGTGCGCATCAACACCGACTTGCCGGTGCCCGAGCCGCCGACGAAGCCGAGAATCTCGCCGCGGCGGACGTCGAGATCGAGGTTCTCGAGCACCAGCTTGTCGCCGAAGCCGACGGTGACGCCCCGACAGCGGATGATCGGCTCGACCTCGGCGAGATGTTCGGTGCAGGTGGCCATCACACCCCCGCCGCGGCGTAGAACATGGCGAATATCCCGTCGACGACGATCACCATGAAGATCGACTTCACCACCGACTGCGTCGTCTGGGTACCGAGCGACTCGGCGCTGCCCTTGACCGCCAGCCCCTCGACCGAGGCGACGAGGCCGATGATCAGCGCCATGAACGGCGCCTTGGCGATGCCGACCCAGAAGGTGCGCATCTCGATCGCTTCGCGCAGCCGCTGCAGGAAGGTGTCGGTGGGGATGCCGCCGTAGGTGTTGCAGACGACCGCCGCCCCGACGAGCGCAGCGAGATCGGAGATGAAGGTGAGGATCGGCAGCGCCAACATCAGCGCGAAGAGCCGGGGAACCACCAGCACCTCGACCGGATCGAGGCCGATCACCTTCAGCGCGTCGACCTCCTCGCGCATCTTCATCGAACCGAGTTCGGCGGTGAAGGACGAGCCCGAACGGCCGGCGACCATGATGGCGGTGAGCAGCACCGCGATCTCGCGCAGGGTCAGCACCCCGACCATGTCGACGACGTAGAGATCGGCGCCGAAGCGGCGGAAATAGAAGGCCCCCTGCTGGGCGATGATCGCGCCGATCAGGAAACTCATCAGCGTGATGATCGGCGCGGCCTTGAGCGCCGTGCGTTCGAGCTGGTGGACGAAGGGAACGAAGCGGATCCGGCTCGGGTGAAGCGCCGCCTGCAGCGTCACCGTGGCCACGGCGCCGAGCAGATCGAGGATCGCCCTCGCCTCTGCCATGAAGCCGAGGCCGAGTTCACCGAGATGTTCGAGGAACCGGCGCACCGGCGAGTGTCGGGGTGCTCGCTCCGGCGGCGAGAGGTCGCACTCCGCCACTTCGGCGAACAACACCCGCCGTTTGTCGTCGAGCCCGACGAGCCTGCGCCGCACCTCGGGGACCGCCGCGATCAGCCGGTCGATGAGCATCGCCCCGGCGGTGTCGATCTGACCCGCCTCGCCGACGTCGATCTCCACCGCCCCGGCCGGGATCGCGCCGCACACTTCGCCGACCCGCGCCTCGACGTCTCCGACGGTGCGGATCGTCCAATCCCCGGTGACGACCACCCGCGCCGCCGCGGCTCCGGCTTCGACGGCGAGCGTCGGCCGAACCGGAGACCAGCGAACCAGCGCGGCTTCGAAACCCATGACCTCTCCGATCGCTTCCCGATCGCGCCCCGACGGTCGCATTCCGGCGGTCGTACCTCACCGCGGCCTTCGTTCCGGCGCGACCACCCGGTCCCCGGCAACCGATCGCCGACGCATGCCCGTCCGGCGCTCGGCACGGCTTGGCGCGCGCCGCGCCGACACGTATGAATCGTGCGCACGAGTGTGCCGTCGCCCGCACGTCACCACAAGCATTCCCGGTGCTTTCCGGTGGTTCTGTGGCGCGGCGATGACAGAGTCGCCCGCCAGCGCCGGAGCCCGCCCATGGAGATCGCCCGTCCCTATCTCTTGTTCCTCGGCGACGTGTCCGACCAACTGGCCGCGAAGACCGCTCTCGGCATCGTCGACTGGCGTCCGGACTGGTGTCTCGGCCAGTATCGCCTGCCGGGCTGCCGGGCCGACGCCCGCCGCCCCGACATGAGCATCGCCGAAGCGGCGACCGCGGGCGCCAAGACCATGATCGTCGGCGTCGCCAACGCCGGCGGCGTCCTGCCGGACCATTGGATCGCCTCGATCGTCGAAGCGCTCGACGCCGGCCTCGACGTCGCCACCGGCCTGCACGTCCGCCTCGCCTCGATTCCGGTGATCGCCGAGGCCGCCCGACGCAACGACCGCGCGCTGCACGACGTCCGCTTCAGCCACGAGCGTTTCGCCACCGGCAAGGGCACCCCGCGCTCGGGCCTGAGGTTGCTCACCGTCGGCACCGATTGTTCGGTCGGCAAGAAGTACACGGCGCTGGCGCTCGAGAAGGAGATGCGCGCCCGCGGCCTTCCCGCCGACTTCCGCGCCACCGGCCAGACCGGCGTCTTCATCTCCGGGCGCGGCGCGGCGATCGACGCGGTCGTCGCCGACTTCATCTCCGGCGCGGTCGAATGGTTGTCGCCGGCCGCCGACCCGGCCCATTGGGACGTCGTCGAGGGACAGGGCTCGCTCTTCCATCCCTCCTTCGCCGGCGTCACCCTGGGCCTCTTGCACGGCGCCCAGCCCGACGCCTTCGTCGTCTGCCACGAGCCGACCCGCACCACCATGCGCGGCGTCCGCCACGCCCTGCCCTCGATCCGCCAGGTCATCGACCTGACCGTCGCCTGCGGCCGACTGACCAATCCGAAGATTCGTCCGGTCGGCATCGCCATCAACACCGAACACCTCGATGAGGTCGAGGCCCGTCGCGTCTGCGAGGAGGCGGAAGCCTTCCACGACCTGCCGGCCTCCGACCCGGTCCGCTTCGGCGTCGGCTCGATCGTCGATCGCCTCGTCGAACTCTTCCCCGCCGGAGACGCACGATGAGCCTCTCCCTCGCGGTCGCGGTCGAGAGCTTTCCGATCGCCGGGTCCTTCACCATCTCGCGCGGCTCGCGCACCGAGGCGATCGTCGTCGCCGTGACCCTTTCCGACGGCAGGGTCGCCGGCCGGGGCGAATGCGTCCCCTATGCCCGTTACGGCGAGACCGTCGACGGCGTCGTGGAGGCGATCCGCTCGGTCGAGCCGCACCTCGCCGAGCCCGACTTCGACCGCGCCCGCCTCGCCGAGGTCCTGCCCGCCGGCGCCGCCCGCAACGCGCTCGACTGCGCCCTGTGGGACCTCGAGGCCAAGGCGAGCGGCACGTCCGTCGCCGAACGGCTCGGCCTCGTCGGATCGACCCCGCTCGTCACCGCCTACACCCTGTCGCTCGGCTCCCCCGAGAGCATGGCCGACAAAGCGAAGGAGGTGGCCCACCGGCCGCTCCTCAAGGTCAAGCTCGGTGGCGACGGCGACGGCGCGCGCATCGCCGCGGTCCGCGCCGGCGCGCCGAAATCCCGCCTGATCGTCGACGCCAACGAGGCCTGGCGCGAGGCGAACCTCGCGGCCAACCTCGCCGCCTGCGAGGCCGCCGCGGTCGAACTGATCGAGCAGCCGCTGCCCGCCGGCGACGACGCGGCGTTGCGCGGCCTCGCGAGCCCGATCGCCATCTGCGCCGACGAGAGCCTGCACACCGTCGCCGATCTCGCGGGTCTGCGCGATCGCTATTCCGCCATCAACATCAAGCTCGACAAGGCCGGCGGCCTCACCGAGGCCCTGGCGATGGCGGCCGAGGCGCGGCGGCTCGGCTACCGGATCATGATCGGTTGCATGGTCGGCACCTCGCTCGCCATGGCCCCGGCGACGCTGTTGGCGCGCCTCGCCGACTTCGTCGACCTCGACGGCCCGTTGCTCCTCGCTCGCGACCGCATCCCCGGTCTGCGCTACGAGGGCTCGGCGATGTGGCCGCCGGAAGCCGCGCTCCGGGGCTGAGCGGTCACGTCGCGTCGCGCCGCAGGCCGAGCGCCGCGACGAGGACGAGCGTGCCGATCCCCGCCGCCACCGCCATGCCGAGGAAGCCGGTACCGCCGAAAGCGGCGTAGAGCCGGCCGGAAGCGAGCGTCGACGTCGCCATGGCGAGGCCGGTGACCGTCACCGTCAGTCCCTGCACGGTCGCCGCCCTGCGATCGCCGGCCGCCTGGGTGACGACGTGCATGGTGCCGAGATGGGTCGCCGCGAAACTCGCCGCGTGCAGGAGCTGCAGCATCGTCCAGCCGAGGCCCGAGCCGCCGACGAAGGGAAAGAGGCACCAGCGCGCCACCGCTCCCACGCCGCCGACCAGCAACAGCCCGCGCGCGCCCATCCGCAGGATGGCGCGATCGGCGAGGGCGAAGAGGATGACCTCGCCCACCACCGCCACCGCCCACATCGCCCCGATCTCGCCGCCGGAAAAGCCGATCGATCCCCAGTAGAGACTGGCGAAGCCGTAGAGCATGGCGTGGCTCGACTGAACCAGCGCCGCGCCGGCGAGGATGGTCATCAGCCGCCGGTCGCGCACCAGTTCGGCGAGCCCGGCCCAGATCGGCGGCCGCTCCTGCGGCGCCTCCGCCGGCGCGCCGCCCCCCGGAGCGAGCGGCATGACCACGAACTGCAACACGAAGGAGGCGAGCAACAGCGGATAGACCACCGCGCCACCGTTGAGACCGACCAGCCAGCCGCCGGCGAGATTGCCGACGACGAAGGCGATCGACCCCCACAGCCGCATCTGCCCGTAGACGCCGGCTCCGCGCCGCGCCACCGAAGTGGCGAGCGCATCGGTCACCGGCAACATGCCGTTCCAGAACAGCGCCATGGCGATCGTCGCGCCGAGGAGCTGCCAGAAGCCCTGCGCCGGACCGAGCAGAAGGCAGCCGACGAGCGCCGCCCCGGCGAAGGCGACCAGCACCTTGCGTCGGTCGCCGACCCGGTCGGCGATCGCCCCGAGAGTCGAGACGGTGGTCACGCGAAGGATCATCGGCGTGGCCACGAGCATCGCGATCTCGGTGTCGCTCAGGCCACGATGGGCGAGGAGAACCGGAAAGAAGGGGAGTTGGACGCCGAGTGCGACGAACGACGACGCGAACAACGCCGAAACTCGGGCGCCCGTGGAGAAGATCACCATCTCGATTGCTCGGATTTTTACGAACTCATAAACTTTCGGCAGGAGATTCGGTCTCTATACCATCGCGACCGCCCGATCGGTGCGGCGCTTTCGGAGCGACTGTCCTGCACTCCTCACGTGAGTCCGACCCATGACGTCCGACAGACAGGTCACACCCCTCGCCATCGAAGACTACGAGGCCATCGAGTCGGCGGTGATGGAGACCTCGCGCGGACGCTGGTTCCTCGCCGAATATGCCCGTCGCAACCGCAACGCCGACACCGACGCCATCCTGACGACGCTCGACCGGCTCGAGCGCACCATCCGCCGCGACCGCGCCGCCCCCGACATCGACCGCATCCGCCTCGACCTCGCCGACATGGCGGAGGCGATCTCCCGCACCAAGCAGGAGATCGCGCAGATGAAGCTCGACACCGAACACGGCGGCCGCTTCGCCGACGCCTCCCACGAGCTCGACGCCATCGTCGTCCAGACCGAGACCGCCACCAACGAGATCCTGCGCGCCGCCGAACACGTCCAGGAGGTCGCCTGGACCCTGCGCGAGGCGGGCGCCGCCGACGAACTCTGCGACAAGCTCGACGTCGAGGCGACCGAGATCTACACCGCCTGCTCGTTCCAGGACCTGACCGGCCAGCGCACCCGCAAGGTGGTGACGGTGCTGCGCTACCTCGAGAGCCGCATCAACGCGATGATGTCGATCTGGGGCCTCGAGGAGGTCGAGGGCCTCGCGACCGCCGCCCCGACCGCCGAGACCGCCGCCGGCGACACCCGGCCCGACGCCCATCTCCTCAACGGTCCGCAACTGCACGGTCGCGGCATCGGTCAGGGCGCCGTCGACGACCTGATGTGGCAGGAGGCCGAGCTCGCCGCCGCCGAACAGGTGCCCTGCGACGAAGCGACCTTCGAGGCCACGGCCGAGACCCCCGCCACCGAGGAGCCGTCGGTCCTCGCCGCCGAGCCCGCCGCGATCGAGACGGCCGCTCCGCTCGCACCCGAAGAAGAAGCCGCCGACGTCTTCGCCCCGACCGAGGAGGCGGAGATCACGTCGCCGGCGGTGACCGTCGAGGACATCGACCTCTCGCGCGCCGACGTCTTCTCCAGCGAGGCCACCGATCGGCTGGCCGCCACCGTACGCGACCGGCGCGCCGCTCGATCCGAGGACGAGGACGACGAACCCGTCGCCGCCGAAACCGCCACCGTGGCCGTCGGCAACACCCTGCGTACGTTCGCGGTCGAACCGATCGCCCACCCGGTCGCCGAAGCGGCGCCGGCGCTCGCCGTGGTCGAGGTCGAGGATCCGATCGCCGTCCTGTCCGCCGAAGGCAGGCTCGTCACGTTCGGCTGATCGGCGCTACGAGGGCCCGACGCCGGCGCTTCCGACGGACCGCGGGGTCTCGCTACGACGTGGTCGTTCCGATCGACCGCCGTCGCGCGTCAACGCGTCAGCGCCCGCGCCAGCAGCGCCGGGTCGACGTTGCCGCCCGAGGCGACCACCACCACTGTCCGCCCCGCGACGTCGACACGCCCTTCGAGCAGGGCGGCGAGCGCCACCGCGCCCCCCGGTTCCAGCGTCAGCTTGTGTTCGATCGCGGCGAAGGCCATCGCCGCCATCGCCTCCTCGTCGGAGACCGCCACCGCGATGGAGCCGCGCGCCCGGTTGACCGCGAAGGTGATCTCGCCCGGCGTCGGCGACAACAGGGCGTCGCAGGTCGACCC
>JAOTSD010000118.1 GCA_030247555.1 Siculibacillus sp.
GACCGACCTGTGCCGGGCGCTGGGCTGCGGTTGGCGTCGCGATGCGACGCCGCCTCCGGTCCCGGTGGCGGCTGTATCCGAATGATCTCGAAGGCGCGCCGCGCCGGCTGCGACGATTTGCCAGAAGTCAATGAAATCGGCATTTTGGAAGCGAAGAGGGAGGACTTCGGGGTATGAGCGCCGCGCCGAACGACATCTTCCGGCGTGCCGCGCTCGAGCGTCTGGCTTCGCCGGAGCGACTCGATCGCATGGTGCGGATCACCGCGCCGCGCGATTGGATCGCGGCGGCGGCGCTGATCGGGCTGGCGGCGATGACGCCGGTCTGGTCGGTGGCCGGGCGCATTCCCTCGGTGGTCGCCGGCTCCGGCATCCTCGTCGCCACCGGCGGTCGGGTGGTCGACGCCACCGCGCCGACCGAAGGGACCGTGACCGAGATCATGGTCCGCGTCGGCGACGTGGTGGCCGCCGGCCGGACGATCGCCC
Organism: Siculibacillus sp.; assembly: GCA_030247555.1. GTDB lineage: Bacteria > Pseudomonadota > Alphaproteobacteria > Rhizobiales > Ancalomicrobiaceae > CALBKH01. Next base: position 484 of record JAOTSD010000118.1, read on the forward strand.
GCATCGACCAGTCGGCACTGGCGCTCTCGCTCGACAACGCCCGGGTCGTCGTCGCCGAGCGCGCCGCCCAACTCGACGAGAGGCGCCGGCAGGAGGCGATCTTCGCCGCCTCGCGCGCCGAGACGCTCGTCGCCCGCCGCCGCGCCCTCGACGACCGCCTCGCCGCCGCCGAGGCGCGGGTGAGCGAGATCGGGCGGCGGCTCGCCGGCGAGGAGGACATGTTCCGTCGCCGGGTGATCACCTTGCAGAAGCTCGAGGATTCCCGCGAGGCGCTGGCCGGCGCGCGCCAGAGCGTGCTCGATGTCGGCAGCCAGCGGGTCCAGATGGAGGCCGACGAGGTGGCGGCGCGCCAGACCGGCGAGCGCGACGTCCGCGCCGCGGAGGAACGCCTCGCCGACGCGACGCGGCGGCTGCGCGAACTGGAGGCGCAGGTCGCTCGCTCGGAAACCGTGACGAGCCCGGTCGCCGGGCGGGTCACCGAGATCAAGGCGGTGGTGGGGACGCGGATCGCCGCCGGTGCGGGGCTGGTGGCGTTGGAGAGCGGCGCCGAGGGTTTGCAGCTCGTCCTCTATCTGCCGCCGGACGAGGGCAAACGCGTGCGCCCCGGCATGGACGCGCGCATCTCGCCGGCGACCTTCCGCCGCGAGGAATGGGGAACCATGGTCGGTCGCGTCCGCGACGTCTCGGATTTCCCCGCCTCGCCGCAGGCGATGCTGGCGGTGCTCGGCAACGAGCGGCTGGTCGAGCGCTTTTCCGCCGCCGGCGCGCCGATCGCCGCCACCGTCGATCTCGTCGCCGACCCGCGTGGCCGCTCCGGCCTGAGGTGGGCCGGCGGTCCCGGCCCGGCCTCGGCGCCCTCGACCGGCACCACAGCGAGCGCCGAGGTGACGGTGGCCGAGACGCCGCCCATCGCCTTCGTCGCGCCGTTGCTCCGCCGGCTCCTCGGCGTGGAGCAGGGCTCATGAGCGTCGGCTCCGGGCGCGCCGCATCGGGGGGAACCGGCGCGCCTTCGAAACCGCGGCGGGTCCGCGTCCCCACCATCCTCCAGGCCGAAGCGGTCGAATGCGGCGCCGCCTCGCTCGCCATGATCCTCGCCCATCACGGCGCCTTCGTGCCGCTCGAGCAATTGCGTCTGGCCTGCGGCGTGTCGCGCGACGGCTCCAATGCCGGCAACATCCTCAAGGCCGCCCGCGGTTTCGGGCTCGAGGCCAAGGGCATGAAGAGCGAGACCGAGGCGCTGGCGAAGCTGCCCTGGCCGGCGATCATCCATTGGAACTTCGATCATTTCGTCGTCTTCGAGGGCTTCGAGAAGAATCGCGCGCGGATCAACGATCCGGCCTGCGGGCCCCGCAGCATCGCGCTCGACGAGTTCGACGGCTCCTTCACCGGCGTCGCCCTGACCTTCCGTCCCGGTCCCGCCTTCGCCCGTACCGCCCGCCCGCCCGGGCTGGCGGCGGCGCTGGCGAAGCGCCTCGCCGGGTCGCGGGCGGCGCTGGCACTGGTGGTTCTGGTCGGCCTCGCCCTGGTGATCCCCGGGCTGATGGTGCCGACCTTCGCCAAGGTCTTCGTCGATGGCATCCTCGTCGATCGCCAGATCGGTTGGCTGTGGCCGCTCCTCGGCGTCATGGTCGCCACCGCGCTCGCCCGTGCGGTGCTGATGCTGTGGCGTCAGAAGCTGCTCGCCCGGCTGGAGACGCGCATGGCCGTCGCCGGCGCGACGCGCTTCGTCTGGCACATCCTGCGCCTGCCGATGTCCTTCTTCAGCCAGCGCCATCCCGGCGACGTCGCCGATCGCATCGAGGCGGAGGATCAGGTCTCCCGCTTCGTCTCGACCGAGGTCTCCACCACCGTGGTGCAGGCGGTGGAGACGGTCTTCTATGCCTTGGCGATGCTCGCCTTCGACCCGCGGCTGGCGGCGATCCCGCTCTGCCTCGCCGCGTCGAACCACATCGCTCTGCGCCTCGCGCGCGACCCTCTGCGCGAGGCCTCCGGTCGGGCCGCCATCGCCCACGCCAAGCTGCGCGCCGCCACCGTCGGGGCGATCTCCAACATCGAGACGGTCAAGGCCTCCGGGCTCGAGGCGGAGACCTTCGCCCGTTGGGCCGGGCTCCACGCCGACGCGCTGGACGCGGAGCGGGCGCGCCGCATCCCCGCGCTCGCCCTCCATCTCGTCCCCGATTTCCTGCGCTCCGTCGCCGATGTCGCGGTCCTCGGCATCGGCGCCCTGCGGGTGATGCAGGGAGACCTCGGCATCGGCGACCTCGTCGCCTTCCAGAGCCTGATGCAGAGCTTCATGGTACCGGTCTCCGCCTTCGTCGGCCTCGGGGCTTCGACCACGGCGACACGCATCGCCGTGCAGCGCCTCGACGATGCGCTGAAGAACCCGGTGGACGAGCACGTCCGCCTGCCGGATCCGGAGACGGCCGGCGCCGCCGAGCGGATGCGCGGCGCCGTCGAGGTCAGCGGCATGAGCTTCGGTTACTCGCCGCTCGCGCCGCCGTTGATCGAGGGCTTCGATCTCGCCGTGGCCCCGGGTCGACGCGTGGCGCTGGTCGGCGGATCGGGCAGCGGCAAGTCGACCATCGGCCGGCTGATCGTCGGTCTGCACCGGCCCCGGGCCGGCGAAATCCGCCTCGACGACGTGCCGCTCGACGAGATCGCCCACGAGCACCGGGCGCGATCCCTCGCCCACGTCGACCAGTCGGTCTTCCTCTTCGCCGGCACGGTCCGGGACAATCTGACCCTGTGGAACTCCACCGTCGCCGAGACGGCGCTCGTCCGCGCCCTCGCCGACGCGGCGATCCTCGACGAGATCGAGGCTCGGCCCGGCCGTCTCGATGCGATCGTCGAGGAGGGGGGCGCCAATTTCTCCGGTGGTCAGCGCCAGCGTCTCGAGATCGCCCGAGCGCTCGCCGGCGACCCCGCGATCCTGGTTCTGGACGAGGCGACCGCGGCGCTCGACACCGCGACCGAGAAGGCGATCGACGAGGCGCTGCGTCGCCGCGGCTGCACCTGCATCGTCGTCGCCCATCGCCTCTCCACCATCCGCGACTGCGACGAGATCGTCGTGCTCGATCGCGGCCGCATCGTCGAGCGTGGCACCCACGACGACCTCTTGGCACGCGACGGGGCCTATGCAGCCCTGGTGCGGACGACGTGAGGGGATGGGTGCGATGAGCGGGATCGACCACACGACGGGCGCGACGGGCTGGCGAGAGGGCGGCAGTCTCAGCCCTCTCGCCCTCGCCGCCGGCGTCGCCGCGGTGGTCCGGCGTGGCACCTGGGACGTCTTCGCCGTCTCCGCCGGCGTCGCGGCCGGCCGCCGGCGTTTCCTGTTCCGGGTCGACCCGGGCGATCTCCTGCTCGGCCCCTGCCGCGAAGGGGGCGACATCGAGTTGATCGCCGTCGGCGGTGTCGACTCGGCCTGTGAGATCGTCGATGCCGGACATTCGTCCGATGCCGCCATGGGAGCGTGGATCGAACGTCTCGTCGTCGCGACCCTGCCGGCTCCGCCGCCGGGCCGCAGCGATCCGGCGGCGGCCGGGGAGATACGTGTCGAGGCGGGGACGGTGATCCACGTCGAGACCGGGCGGCATCTGGTGCTCGAGGTGACGGCCGGCGAAGTTCACCTCGCCGACCGCCGGACCCTGCGGTCGGGCGAGCGGGTGCTCCTCGTCGGCGGTGCCTGGCTGCGGGCGCTCGCCGATTGCCGGCTCGCCTTCACACCGGCCGCCGACGAGACGGCGTCGCTTCGTGCGGGGCTCGAGGACGCCTGCCTCGCCGCCCTCGCCGACCGCCGGGACCGCGAGCGGGAGAGCGACCGCGCCGCCGCCGTCGCCCTCGCCGAACGGGACCGGCGCATGCTCGACGGTTCGCTCGCTCGCCTCGCCGGGACCATCGATCCGGCGTTGGGGCGCTGCGGCGACGGCGACGACTTCGCCCTCGTCGCCGGGGCCCTGCTCGCCGCCCTCGGCGTCGACGAGACCGAACGCCTCGCCGCCCTCGGCGAGAGCGACCACGGCGACACCTTCGAGCAGCTCGATCGGGTGGTCAAACGCCTCGGGCTCGGGTGGCGCCGGGTGCGTCTCGATGCCGACGCCGCCACCGACTCCGGCCATCCGCTCCTCGCCCTCCGCACGGCCGACGGCCGGCCGGTGGCGCTGCTGCCGCGCGGCGGAGGCTGGGACATCGTCGACGCCGAGGGGACGCGGCCGGCCCGCGCCGCCGACTTCGCCGGGCTCGACCGCGACGCCCACGAACTCCACGCCGCCCTGCCGCCGGGGCCGATCGGCTTCCTGACCTTCCTGCGCTTCGGCGCGATCGGCGCCGGTGCCGACCGGATGCGGGCGGGCATCGCCTTCACTCTCACCGCCGCCGCGGCACTCGCTCTGCCCTTCGGGGCGCACCACGTGGTCGCCCGGGTGATCCCCGACGGCCGCCTCGAGGCGCTGGCGCTGGTCGCCGCCGCCCTCGCCGCCGCGGCGATCGCGGAGATGGTGTTCGATGTCTTCGAGAGCCTCGCCGTGATGCGCCTGCAGGGGCGCTTCGCCCTGCGGTCGCAGTCGGCACTGATGAACCGGCTCCTCGCCTTGCCGCTCGCCGTCCACCGTGCTCACACGGTGGGCGACCTGACGGATCGGGTCCTCGGCATCGAAGAGGCGAATTCCCGCCTGTCGGGGGCGCTCCTGTCGGTGGTGCTCGGCGGCGCCTTCGGGCTCGTCAGCCTGATCCCGCTCGTCGTCCTCGATCTTCGCCTCGCCCTCTTCGCCGTGGTGGTGACGGCGCTGGTCTGCCTGATCCTGGCGCTGCTCGCCCGCGCCCAGTTGCACGAGGAGCGCGACGTCCGCCGCCTCCAAGGTGCGCTCGACGGCTTCGTCCTGCAGATGATCCGCGGCATCTCCAAGCTGCGGACGGCGGCGGCGGAGGCTCGCGCCATGTCGCGTTGGGCCGATGCCTTCGCCCGGCGTCGGGCTCGTTCGGCCGTGGCGCGCAGCTGGGGCGGCCGCCTTCGGGTCGCCGCCACGGTCCTGCCGACGTTGGCCGGCGCCGCGCTCTACGGGGCGATCGGCTTCGGCGCCGCGAGCGGGATGACGTCGGTGCCGTCGGCCGCCGACTTCGTCGTCTTCGCCACCGCCTTCGCCCAGGTGATGGGATCGCTCACCGCCGCGACGCTCGCCGCGGTCGGGACGCTCGACGTCGTCCCGCTGATCGAGCGGGCGCGTCCGATCCTCGCCGCTGCGGTCGAGCGCCCCGCCGATGCCGAGCCGCCGGGGGAACTCGCCGGGCGCATCGAACTGAAGCGGGTGCGCTTCCGCTACGCCGCCGACGGACCCTTCGTCCTCGACGATCTCGACCTCACCATCGAGGCCGGCCGCTTCGTCGCCCTCGTCGGCGCGTCCGGCAGCGGCAAGTCGACCATCGGCCGCCTGATCCTCGGCTTCGACCGGCCGGAAGTGGGCGACGTGCTCCTCGACGGCCGCTCGACCGAGCGCCTCGACATGGCGGCGGTGCGTCGGCAAGTCGGCACGGTGCTGCAGTCGGGGCGACTGTCGAGCGGCTCCATCTTCGACAACATCTGCGGCGACAGCGGGCTCGGTCTGGAACAGGCGTGGGAGGCGGCGGCACGGGCCGGCGTCGATCGCGACATCCGGGCCATGCCGATGGGCATGCACACGGTGGTGCCGGACGGCGGCGGCACGCTTTCCGGCGGCCAGTGCCAGCGCATCCTGATCGCCCGCGCCCTGGTCCGCCGGCCGCGCATCCTGTTCTTCGACGAAGCGACCAGCGCTCTCGACAATCACACCCAGGCGGTGGTCACCGAGACGCTGACCCACACCGCCGTCACCCGCATCGTCATCGCCCATCGTCTGAGCACGGTGCGCGCCGCCGATCGCATCTTCGTCCTCGATCGCGGCCGGTTGGTCGAGGCGGGGACCCACGACGAACTGATGTCGCGGGACGGCGCCTTCGCCGCGCTCGCCCGCCGCCAACTGCTGTGATGCCGGGACCCGGCGACCGGGTCTCCCGAGGAGGTCGGATGCGCAACGTGCTCTTCATCTTCGCCGGTTTCGACGACGGCGACGTCGCCTGGCTCGCCTCCGTCGGAACCACCCGTCATCTGGCGCCGGGCGACGTGCTGGTCGAGCAGGGTCGGCCGGTCGACGATCTCTTCGTCGTCCTGCAGGGCGAGGTGGTGGTCGAGGTCGCCGGTGCCGGCGTGGTGGCGCGCCGCGGTGCCGGCGAGATCATCGGCGAGATGAGCTTCGTCGACAGCGCCCCGCCCTCCGCGACGGTGCGCGCCGGCGACCCGACGATCGTCTTCGCCGTCGCCAAGGCGGTGGTGGCCGAACGATTGGCGGCCAACACCGGCTTCGCCGCCCGCTTCTACCGGGCGCTCGCGCTCTATCTCGCCGACCGGCTGCGCGAGGCGACGGCGCGGGGGCGCTCCGCCGACGGCGCGGTGGAGAGCGATCTCGACGAACTGGTGCTGGACGGCGTGTCGATCGCCGGTATGCGATTTCGCGGCTTCATCGACACCCTTGCGGGCGCCGGGCGGCGCAATGCGTTGTGAGGCGAGGTCGAGGCCGGTATCGTCCGCCGGCCGCTTCGGACGATGTGGACGGCGCGACGGAGGGAAGACGATGACCATGGCGACTCGAGTTCGGAACGGTGGATGGCGGCTTCCGCCGGCGTTGGCGCTGGGCTTCGCCGTGGTGGCGGCGCCCGCGACCGCAGTGGCGGCCGATCCCGCCGGGGCGGTCGTTTCGCTGCGCGGTCAGGCCTCGGCCTTCGCCCGCTCGGATCGGCGCGCCCTCTCGCCCGCGGCGTCGGTCTTCCTCGAGGACACGGTGGCGACGGCGGAGCAGTCGCGGGTCGAAATTCGCCTCGGCGCCGACACCACCCTGCGGCTCGGCGAGAAGGGGCGGGTGAAGATCGCTCGCGTCGCCGCCGCCGGCACCACTCTCGACCTCGAGGAGGGAGCGCTGGTCGTCGACAAGGCGCCGGAGAGTCGAGCGCGATCGCTCGACATCGAGAGCTCCTTCGGGCGCATCGCGGTGCGCGGCACCAGCTTCTTCGCCGGCCCGAGCCGTGGCGTCTTCGGCGTGGCGGTGCTGCGCGGACACGTCACCGTCGAGGCGGCCGGGCGCAGCGTCGAATTGCGCGAAGGCGAGGGCACCGACATCGCCCGGCCCGGCGATCCGCCGAGTCCGGTCAAGACCTGGGCGCCGGCCCGCCTCGCCGAAGCGCTCGCACAGGTCGAGTGAACCGGCCGGGATCTCGGAGGGAGTGGTGATGTCCGGACTCGAAGCGGTGGAGACGCTGCTCGCATCGACCGACCTCTTCGGCGTGCTTGCGCCGGAGGTCCGCCTCGACTGCGCCGGCCATTTCCGCGAACTCCGCTTCGACAAGGGTCGGACGCTCTTCGTCCACGGCGACCTGGGGACTCACGCCTACGTCGTCGCCGAGGGGCGGGTGCGGATGACGCTGACCACCGCGGCCGGGCGCGAACTCGCCGTCCGCATCGCCGAACCGGGTAGCCTCGTCGGCGAGATCGCCGCGCTCGACGGAGGACTGCGCTCGGCCGACGCCACGGCCATCACCCCGGTGCTCGTCCTTGCGATCGCCGCCGCCGATCTCGATCGGTTGATCGCCCGCCATCCCGATCTCGCCCGCGCCGCGGTGCGGCTCCTCTGCGCCCGGCTGCGCGCCACGACGGACCAGCTCGAGGGCATCGCGCTCCATTCGATCGAGGTCCGCCTCGCCCGCTTCCTGCTGGAGGCGCTCGGCGGCCGTACCGCCCCGCCGGGCAGGCGTCCGGCGGTCGAGCTCGGCTATTCGCAGAGCGACCTCGCCCGTCTGATCGGCTCCAGCCGACCGAAGACCAATCTGGCACTCGGGGCGCTGGAGGCCGCCGGGGCGATCCGGCGCACCGCCGATCGCATCTTCTGCGATCCGGTCCTGCTCGCCGGCATCGCCGGCCACGACGATGGCTGACCGGCGGCCGCCGGGCCGCGACCCCTTCCTCGCCGGCGTCATCGCCGCCGTCTCCGTCGTGTCGCTGCTCCTCCTCGTCTTCCCCGGGGCCACGACCGTCGCGGTGGAGCGCGGCTTCGACGCGATCCTCGCAGCGGTGGACGGCGGGCGGTCGCCGCCGGAAGCCGAGCTCCCGGTCGTCGTGGTCGACATCGACGACGATGCGCTCGACCTCGTCGGGCCCTGGCCCTGGCGGCGGCGGGTGGTCGCCGATCTCGTCGAGGCGATCGGCTCCGCCGGGGCGGCGGCGGTGGCGATCGACGTGGTCTTCTCCGAGGCCGAGGAACGTTCGCCCGCCGCGCTCGCCCGGCGGTTGGCGGCCGAAACCGAACGGACCGACCTCGCCGATCTGGCGCGGACGCTCGACGACGACGATCCCCGCCTCGCCGCGGTCTTCTCCCGCACTCCGGTCGTGCTCGGCTTCGCTCTGTCGACGGCGGCCTCGCCGCCGCCGCCCGGTCCGCCGCTGTTGCGTCACGGGCCGGCGGGCGGCGTGGCGCTGTGGCGGATGGCGGGGGCGGAAGTGCCGATCGCCGCTCTGGCGAAGCCCGCGGCGGGTCTCGGCGCCACCGTCCTG
>JAOTSD010000162.1 GCA_030247555.1 Siculibacillus sp.
CGGTGAGGAGGCCGGGCAGCCGCTCGGCGGCCCGACGATGCGCGGCGGCGGTGATCGCCTCCTCCCCGGCATGGGTGGAGGCGGCGACCCATGTCGGCCGGCCGTCGATGGCGGCACCGAGGCGCGCGAGTTCGACCTCGTCGACCGGCAATGGCCGACCGTCGAACTTGAGATTGCCGGTGACGACGACCCGCGGCGCGCCGAGGGCGAAAAGGCGCGCGCCGTCGGCCTCGCTCTGGGCGAGCGACAGGGCGAGCCGGCCGAAGAGCGCCCGCGGCAAGCCGTCGAGCCGCTTCCAGCGGCGGGCCGAGCGCTCGGAGATGCGGGCGTTGACCAGCACCTGCGGAACACCGCGGGCGGCCAGCGCATGGATGGTCGCCGGCCAGATCTCGCTCTCGACGAAGACGGCGAGGTCGGGGCGCCAATGGTCGAGGAAGCGGCCGACCCAACCGGCGACGTCGACGGGGACGTATTGATGGAAGGCTCCGGCGGGCAGGCGCGTGGCGGCGATCTCGGCCGAGGTGACCGTACCGGTGGTCAGCAGGACGGCGGCGCCGGTCGCGGCCAGACGCTCGATCAGCCCCATCGCCGCCATCATCTCGCCGACGCTGGCGGCGTGCAGCCAGACGAGGAATCCGGCCGGCCGAACCCGGCTCGCTCGGCCGCGCCGTTCGTCGCGGCGGGCGGGATCTTCCTTGCCGGCGCGCTCCCGCCGGCGCAGGGCGAGGTCGACGAGCGGCGCGGCGAGGCTCCCGGCGGTGCGGTAGGTGGCGAGCGCGAGATCGGCGAGGATCTCAGACATCGCGACCCCCGGCGATCTCGTAGGCACGGGCGGTGACGCGGTTCAGTTCCGTTTCGACGGCCCGGCGCTTCGCCTCGATCGTCTCCGCGTCGGCGTCGGTCGGCACCTCGATCGGTTCGCCGAAGACGATGGCGAAGCGGCCGAAGGGCAGGTTGAAGGCGGCGCTGTCCCAAGAGCGGGCCATGCGCTTGCGATACGAAGTGGCGGTGGCGACCGGCAGGATCGGCACGCCGGCGTGACGGGCGATCTGGACGATACCCTCGCCGGCGACCTTGGCCGGCCCTTTGGGCAGGTCGGCGGTGAGCACGATGGCGGTGCCCAGGCGCAGTTCACGCAATGCGGCGACGAAACCGGCGACACCGCCACGACGGCGGACCTCTTCCCCGGTTTTGCCGGCGGAGGCGCGGATGGCTCCGAAGCCGAGCTTCTCCAGGACGATGACGTTCAACTCGCCGTCCCGGGAACGCGAGATCATCGCCTTGACCCGCCAACGGTCGTTCGGCGTGACGAAGGGCAACATGAAATGCTCGCCGTGCCAGGTGGTGACGATCACCGGACGCGGCTCGTCGAGGCTCTGCAGGATGCCCGGCGGCTCGACGACGGTTCGGCACGAACGTCGCACGAGGCGGAACCACCCGGCCAGGGCGGTACCGACGAAGGCGCGGAAGCGTTCGCTGCGGACCAGTCTCTTGAGCATTCCT
>JAOTSD010000119.1 GCA_030247555.1 Siculibacillus sp.
GGCATCGACACGCCGACCGGCGGCATCGGCGCCGACGACCTCGTCGGCGGCGAGGGCGGCGACCGCGCGTCCTATTCCGCCTCGATTGCCGGCGTCACCGTCGATCTCACCGCCGGAACCGGTACGGGTGGCGACGCCGAGGGCGACACGCTCACCGGCATCGAGCATCTGTCCGGATCTCGCCATGCCGATCATCTGACCGGCGACGGCGGCGCCAACGCGCTCGTCGGCGGCGACGGCGACGACACCCTCTTCGGCGCCTCCGGCAACGACACGCTCACCGGCGGGGCCGGGGCCGACGACCTCGACGGCGGCGACGGCGGCGACCGCGCGTCCTATTCCGCCTCGACCGCCGGCGTCACCGTCGATCTCGCCGCGGGCACCGGTACGGGCGGCGAGGCGGAGGGCGACACGCTCACCGGCATCGAGCACTTGACCGGTTCCGACCACGCCGACCAACTGACCGGCGACGGTGGCGCCAACGCGCTCGCCGGCGGCGCGGGCGACGACAGGCTCGTCGGCGGTGGCGGCAACGACACGCTCACCGGCGGGGCCGGAGCCGACGACCTCGACGGCGGCGGCGGGAGCGATCGCGCCACTTATGCCGGGTCGGCGGCCGGCGTCACGGTCGACCTCTCCGCCGGCACCGGCACGGGCGGCGACGCCGAGGGCGACACGCTCATCGGCATCGAACACCTGACCGGCTCCGACCACGCCGATCACCTCAACGGCGACGGCGGCGTCAATGCGCTCGTCGGCGGGGCCGGGAACGACACACTCGCCGGCGGGGCCGGGAACGACACGCTCACCGGCGGGGCCGGATCGGACACCTTCGACTTCGACCTCGGCTTCGGGCGCGACCGGATCGCCGACTTCGAGGACGACGACGTGATCCGGATCTCGCTGGACCTCTGGGCCGCGGCGGGCGGCGGCACCGTGGCCGAATTTCTGGCCGACCACGCCTTCGAGTTCGGAGCGCGGACCGAGCTGCGCTTCTCCGCGAACGACGTGCTCAGGATCGACGACATGAGCGTCGCCCATCTCGGGACCCTGACGGACCAGTTCCTCTTCGTCTAGAGCTCGGTCGGACCCGGCCGGAACGATCCGGCCGGGGCCCGGTCAGCGCCGCGCGATCTCGGTCTCGGGATCGCCGATCAGCACCGGCGTCTGCTCGCGCCCATAGATGCGCCGCGCCTGCTTGCGCACGTTCTCGAGCACATAGGCGTGCAGTTCAGCCGCCGTCAGGCGGCCGTCGCCCGTGGGCTCGGCGGCGCCTGCGAGCCCCTTCAGGACGAAGGAGGTGAACAGCCCGTGTCCCTCGCGATCGTCCCAACTGGCGAGTTGATCGCCCTCGGAGGCGGCGAGAATGGTCAACTTGTTCGAGCGGGTGCCGGTGTCGACCTTGGCGGAAACGTAGATCGGCGAGGCCGACTGGATCAGCATCCGGGTGTTGGAGCCACCCGAGAAGCAGGCGTCTAGGAAGACGTGGGCCTTCTCGATGTTGAGCTTCTCCAGATTCGAATAAACGAGCTCCAAAGGATAGCCATTGATCGTCACCGTCGCCGGGTTGGCGTCGACCGGCAGGATGAAGGGCGAGCGACTCTGCACGTCCGGCATACCGTGACCGGAATAGAAGACGAAGACCTTCGATCGACCCTCGGGGTCGATGTATTTCCAGATCTTGCCTTTGAAGGACTCGCGATTGCCGAAGACGGTGGCCATGTCGCCCTGGGTGGCGTTCTCCACCATGATCACGTTGTCGGGGCTGAAACCCAGCCGGTTGACCAGCGTCGCCCGCACCGCCTCGGCGTCGCGCACGCCGTAGGCGACCTCGGGGATGCCGTTCTGATAGGCCCGGTTGCCGATGATCACCGCCACGTCGTGCGGGCGCTTCGGCGCCGCCTGCGGTTGCAGCGGCTCGATGGCGGTGAAGGCGGGGGTCGCCGCGGCGGCCGGCGCGACGGCGGCGGGCGGCGCGACGGGAGCCGCCGCCACCGCCGCCGGCTGGACGGCGAGCGGGGCGGCCGGGCGGGGCGGCCGGCCCATTTCGGCGAACTGGCGGTCGATCGCCTCGAGCCGCCCCTCGGCCTGACCGGCGACGGTGGTCATCAGGTGGATGGTCTGATCGGAGGAGAGGACGCCGGTCGGCGCCTGTCCGATGCCCGCCTGCCAGCGCGAGATCGCCGCGACGAGCTTCTTGCCCTTCTTGCCGTCGATGGTGCCGTCGTAGAGCGCGAGTTCGCGCAACGCCGTCTGGACGCGGCGGTCCTGGCCGGGAACCAGGAGCGGGTCGGCCCCGGGATCGCCGATCGCGACGAGCACCTCGCGTTGCGCCGCTTCGGCGTGCATCAGGGCGCGCTCCGTCTCCGACAGGATCGAAGTGCCGATGAGCCCCTTGGAGAGCTTGTAGTGGACCAGCGCCTGCTCGAAGGCGGCCGATTTCCTTCCGTCGGTCGCGCCGCCGTAGTAACCGAGCGTGGCGAGATCGATCTGGTCCTGGCGAATCTGTTTCGTCTCGGCCGAGACCACCGGCTCGCGCACCCGCCGGACCTGCCCCGGAGAAGATCCGCCGCGCTGGTTCGACAGACCGTTGACGATGGCCGAGCCGATGACGCCGACCGCGACACCCCCGAGGAAGTCCCCGCTTCCCGCCCGGGCCGCGCCGATCGGTGTGGTGACGGCGAGGACCGACGCCAGACAGACGGACGCGCAGGCGTTGCGCGAGCGAATCGAGGAAGGCCGGCGGAGCGACGAGAACATGGGGATCTCTTCGGAGTTCGAGGTTGCGACGCAACATGATTGCACCACATGATGTCGCCGGATTGAAGGGGCTTTCGGCTCGGTGCGTCGAAAGTTCCCCCACCGGGGTGGCCACCCGGTCCGGCGGCGGGGGTCGGAGTCGGAGGCGGAGATGGTGACGGCGGACGAATCGACCCTGCCCGGCGTGTTGGCGCCGGGCACGCGCCTCGACGGGATCTGGGAGATCGGCGAGCGGATCGCGGCGGGCGGCATGGGCGAGGTCCATGCCGGGATCAACGTCCACACCGGCGACCGCGTCGCCATCAAGGTGGTGCGCGCCGACTTCGTCGAGACCGACATGGCGCTGGCGATGTTCCGCAAGGAGGCGGCGGCGCTGAACGCGCTCTTCGACGAGGCGATCGTCCGCTACTACCTGTTCTCGCTCGATGCGATCCTCGGACGGCCCTATCTGGTGATGGAGTTCGTCGAGGGGCGCTCGCTGAAGGAGATCGTCGCCGAGAAGCCGCTCGATTTCGATGCGATCCGTCTGCTCGTCCGACGGGTCGGCGGCGGCCTGCGCGTCGCCCACGAACACGGCGTCTTCCATCGCGACATCTCGCCCGACAACATCCTGCTGGTCGGCGACGACCCGCGGCGGGCCAAGATCATCGACTTCGGCATCGCCCGCCACGTCGGCGCCGGCCTCGACACGGTGGTCGGCGGCGGTTTCGCCGGCAAATACGGTTACGTCTCACCCGAACAGATCGGACTGTTCGGCGGCGAGATCGGCGCTCGTTCCGACATCTATTCCTTCGGTCTCGTGCTCGCCGAGGCCGCCACCGGGCGTCCGCGCGACATGCGCGGCAGCGCCCTCCAAGTGATCGAGAAACGCAAGCGCGTCCCAGACCTCTCCGACGTCGACCCGCGTCTCGCCCCTCTCCTCGCCCGGATGCTCCAACCCGACCCGGCCGATCGACCGGAGAGTATGGTCCGGATCATCGACGCCCTGTGGGCGGAGAGCGTGGCCGCCACCGTGGTGCGCCGGCCGAGCTTCGCCGATCCGCCGGCGGCCGTCGCCGCCGACCCTCCACCCCCCGAGCCGACCGAAGTGGCCGCACCGCGCCCGGCCGCGGCCCCCTCACCCCGCCCGGCGCCCGCCCCGCCGCCTCGGTCGGACCCGACGCCGACCCCGACCCGATCGAACCGGGCCCTCGCCGATCTCGCGGCGGCGGCGGCGATCCTCCTCATCGGCGGCGGCTCGATGTGGTGGTGGACGACGCGGACCTCCGGAGACGCGGCGGCGACGCGACCCGCGTCGATCGCGACCGCGCCGACCACCGTGGCGGCGGCACCCGCGCCCCCGAGCCGGCCCCCCTCCCCCGAGATCGCGCCCTCGCCGCCTCCACCGGTCACGAGGCCCGCCGCCCCGGCGGCCCCACCGACGGACGACCGGTCGGGAGAGGTCCGCGGCGACGATGCGATCGCCGCGCTGCGGATCGCCGAGCCCACGGCGGCGGACGTCGCCGGCTGGCTCGCCGGTTATCCGCGTGCCGACTGCACGTTGCTCGAACCGGTGAACGTCGAGGTCGGCGCCGCCCGCGCCACCGCCTACGGCGCGTCGGTTCGCCCCTTCGAGGTGCTCGACGGCGACTTCCGCCGCACCTTCGGCTTCTCGATCGACATCGATCTGCATCTGGTGATGCCGGCCCAGTGCCCGCTCCTCGCCCGACTGGCGGCGACCGGCGAACCGCGCCCGCGGCTCGAGACCGGCGCGGCGCGTCTCGGCGAGGGGGGCGGGCTGACGGGATCGGCCTCGGCCGGGGCGGGGCGGGCGATCGCCGTCTTCCTGGTCGAGGACGACGGCATGGTCCGCCGGCTCGCTTCCGGGATCGATCGGATCGAATTCACCGGCCGAGTCGGGCGCCGCACCCCGGGTGGCGACAAACCGCAACTGGTCGTCGCTCTCGCCGGGACGGCGGCGGCGGCCGACGACGGGGCGGCACTGCCGCTCTCCGCCCTTCTCGACCGTCTCGATCGGGGAACGACGGCGGCGCTGCGCTATCTGGTGGTCGGTCGTTGACGCCGACCCGCCGGCAGGCGGGCGCGGCGACGTCCGCCGGTCTCAGCGCGTCGCGGCGCGGGCCGCGGAGCCGGGCACGGCGAGGCGGGCGAGGATGAAGCGGGCGACGGCGTCCGGACGGTTCAGATCCAGCCGTGGAACACCGAGGCCGACGATCGGTTCGTCGGACGCGACGGCGACGATCGGCGAGCCGGGCCGCCACATCAGGGCGTGGCCCTCGCTCGGGCGGTGGACCTCGATGGAGGGCAGACCGTGCGAATGGAAGCCCTCGACCAGGACCAGATCGACCGGCGCCAGCCGCGGCAGGAGTTCTTCCAGCGAGGGCTCCGCCTCGTCGCGGACTTCGTGGAGCAGGGCCCAGCGGCCACCGGAGATCAGCAGCACCTCTTCGGCGCCGGCTTCGCGATGACGCCAGGAATCCTTGCCCGGCCGGTCGATGTCGAAGCCGTGATGGGCGTGTTTGACGGTGGAGACCGTCAGCCCGTTCGAACGGACGATCGGCAGCAGGCGCTCCATCAACGTGGTCTTGCCCGAGCCGCTGCGGCCGACGAGGCCGAAGATCATCATGACGCATCCTCCGGAGAAGGCACTCGGAGGGAGAGGGTCACCCCTCCGAGCGCGAGGGCGGCCGGGCATCGCGGGACGCCCGGCCGTCGCGGGGTCAGGCGGCGCCCTTCGGGGCGGCGAAGGCGCCGACCATGACGGCGGGGCCGGTGTATTTCTCGACCTCGCCGATGGCGGTGTGGCCGCAGTTGCCCTGGCCGAGCTTGGAGGTGCCGATGTCGACGGTCAGGACGTTGACGTCGCCCCAGCGGCACAGGGTGCCGGGCTTGCCGCCTTCGACCGGATCGTACCAGCCACCTTCGTTCACCCGCACGACACCCGGCCGGATCCTGTCGGTGACCACCGCGCCGGCGAGGATCTGGCCGCGATCGTTGAAGACGCGGACGACGTCGCCGTTCTCGATGCCGCGCGCCCCCGCGTCCTCGACGTTGATCAGGCAGGGCTCGTGGCCGGAGACGGCATAGGTCTCACGCAGCTTGGTGCCGCAGAGTTGGGAATGCAGCCGGCTCTTGGGATGGCTGGTGGCGATGTGGAGCTTGTACTTCGCCGTCGGACCGCCGACGCGCTCCACCGGCTCCATCCACTTCGGGTGCGGACCGCAGTCGTCGTAGCCCATCTTCTCGATGTTCTTCGACCAGATCTCGATCTTGCCCGACGGTGTTCCGAGCGGGTTGAGGAGGGGATCCTCCCGGAACTTGCCGTAGCGCACGAAGCTCTTGCCCTCGGTGACCGGGAACTCGACCACGCCGGCACCGTTCCAGAAGGTGTCGAAGTCCGGCATGGCGATCTTCTTGGCTTTCGCCTGCGACAGGGCGGCGTCGTAGAAGGACCTGATCCAGTCCATCTCGCTCTTGCCTTCGGTGAACTCCTTGCCCTTGCCGAGCTTCTCGGAGATCAGCGCGAAGATCTCGTAGTCGGTCTTCGACTCGTAGACCGGATCGATCACCTTCTTCATGGCGAGGATGGCCGAACCGGCATAGTCGCCGACCGATTCGATGTCGTTGCGTTCGTAGGAACTGGTCGCCGGCAGGACGATGTCGGCGTGGCGAGCGGTCGGGGTCCACTGGAAGTCCTGCACCACGAAGGTCTCGAGCCTCTGGAAGGCCTTGACCTGACGGTTGCGGTCCTGATGGTGGACGAAGGGGTTGCCGCCGACCCAATAGGCCATCTTGACGTCCGGATACTTCTCCTTCTTGCCGTTGAAATCGAAGTCCTTGCCGGGGTTCACAAGCATGTCGACGACACGGGCGCAGGGGATGGTCGCCGCACCCGCTTCGGTCATCCAAGCCGCGCCTTCCTTGGCCTTGCCGCCGTCGGTGATGCCGGTCAGCACCGGCGCGTCGGCGGAGGGCGCGCCGCCGTTGGCGTAGTGATAGGAGAAGCCGAAGCCGCCACCCGGTAGGCCGATCTGGCCGAGCATGGAGGCGAGCGTCACCAGCATCCAGTGGCGCTGTTCGCCGTGATGCTGGCGTTGCAGTGACCAGCCGGCGGCGAGCATGGTGCGGTTCTTGGCGAAGAGACGCGCCAATTCCTTGATCTTGCCGGCCGGAATCTCGCAGATCTGCGAGGCCCATTCCGCCGACTTCGGGGTCTTGTCGGTCTCGCCCATCAGATAGGGCAGGAACTTGTCGAAGCCGGTGGTGTAGTCCTTGAGGAACTTCTCGTCGTGGAGCTTTTCGACGACCAGGGTGTGGGCGATGCCGAGCATCATGGCGAGGTCGGTCTGCGGCCGCGGCGCGATCCACTCGGCGCCGAAGTAGTCGCATGTCTCGGTGCGGACCGGGTCGATGCAGATGACCTTGGTGCCCTTGGCCTTGAGCGCCTTCATGCCCTCGTAGCCGCCGTGATCGCCGATCGTCCAACTGATCTGGTTGGTGACCATCGGGTCACAGCCCCAGAACACCATCAGCTGGGTCGTGTCGACGACGACCGGCCACACTGTCTGCTGCTCGTACATCTCGAGCGTGCCGACGACGTGCGGCATGATGATCTGGGCCGCGCCGGTCGAATAGTCGCCCGACGAGTTCACGAAACTGCCCTTCAGGTTCATCATCCGGCGCAGCAGGTTCTGGCAGTTGTGGAGCCGGCCGGGGCTCTTCCAGCCGTAGGAGCCGGCGAAGGTGGCGGTCGGTCCATGGGTCTTCTCGACGCGGATGAGTTCCTTGGTGACGAGGTCGATCGCCCGATCCCAGGTGACGCGGACGAAGTCGTCGGTGCCGCGGGTCTCGGGGCTGGCGCCCGGACCCTTCTCCAGCCAGGCGCGGCGCACCATCGGGTATTTGATGCGGGTCGGCGAATAGACACTGTCGAGGACGCCGGCGAGCTGGTGGCTCGGAGCGGGATCCTTCTCCCAGGGCTTCACCGACACCATGCGACCGCCTTCGACCTTGGCGCGGAAGGCGCCCCAGTGGCTGCCGGTCAGGACCTCGCCGTCGGGCGCGGCGGCGCGGGCGCCGTCGGCGAGCAGCGCCGGCCCGAACAGGCCGAGGGCGCCGAAGGCGACGCCGCCGCGCAACAGCGAGCGTCTCGACATCTCGGCGCGGAATTCGTTCTCGGAGACGATGCTCATCTTGTTCTCCTCTTCCCTTCGGTCTTCTCGTCTCATGCGAGGGGGTGGTGCGGAGCCTCGCGTTCGACCAGGGTCGCGAGAAGGCGCGCCGCGGCGGCGTGGAAGCCGGCGCGGTCGTGCGCCTCGCAGGCGCGGGCGAAGGCGGGGATCCACCCGGTGAGCCGCGCGGCGAAGGTCGCGCGGTCGGGATGATCGTGGCTCACGAGGCGGGCCATCAGGGCGAGTTCGATCGCCAGATGGTCGGCGGGTTCGTGGGCGTCGGCGGCGACGGATAGGTCGTGGGCGGCGAGCAGCCGTTCCATCTCGGCCACCGGTCGCCCGAACAGGCGACCGTCTCCGACATGGGCCGATTCGTAGGGCGGCACCGTCTCCGGGCCGGCGAGGCCGTCGAAGAGGCGCCGATGGGCGGTGGCGACGCGGACCGCCACGGT
>JAOTSD010000120.1 GCA_030247555.1 Siculibacillus sp.
CAGCTTGCGGCCATAGGGGCCCAGCACGTCCTCGGCCGAGGGCGAAAGGCCGTGCGCGGCCAGGGCGGCGCGGGCGCTGTCCACGTTCTTGCGGCCCACGTCCAGCATCTCGCGCAGGTCCGCCGGGTGCAGGGCCTGCATGGTGTTGGCCCCGCCGAACAGCTTCACCACCAGGTCGGAAGGCTTCAGCCGCGCGGCGCGGAAGCGCGCCAGGCGGACCTGGACGAGGGCGTCTTCGGTCTCGGACAGGCCGCGCTGCACGTCGAGCAACGTGATCAGGTCGATCGACCCGGCCTCGAGCTGCTCGACCGAGAGATCGTGCCCGCGCCGCGCCGCAGCGAGGGCGCGGCGCAGGGCGCGTTCCTCCTCTGCGTCGCGGCGGATCTCGACGAGTGCGCGATCGACGTCGGTGAAGGCGGCGACGATGGCGCCGCGATAGTCGGCGAGGAGTTCTCGCCGGCGCGCCTCCTGAACCGAGACCTCCTCGATCCGCGACGGCAGGCCGAAGACCTCCTGGGTGAGCGAACCCGAGGCGCTCCAGGTCAGGGCCTGCGGCGAGAACAGCGTCGCCGTCGTCGGCGCCCGCAGACCGAGCGTGGCGGACAGGCCGAGGCGCGGGAAGAGCGCCGCCCGTGCCGCCGCGACGTCGGCCGAGCCCGCGGCGAGGCGGGCCTCGGCGGCGGCGAGATCCGGCCGGCGCAGCATCAGGGACGCGGGCACGCCCGGCCCGATCTCCGGCAGACGCATCCGACCGAGGCTCTCGGGGGCGAGCGAACCGACCACCGCTTCCGGGGTGGTGCCGAGCAGCGGCGCCAACGCCAACACCTGCCGGCTCGCGGCGCGCGACAGAGCGGGAAGCGACGCTTCCTGACGAGCGACGACGTAGTCCTGGCGCGTCAGTTCGATCGCCGTCGAGCTGCCGGCCTCGACCCGCCGGGCGAGCACGTCGCGGATGCGGCGGGCGAGGGCGAGATTGGCCCGCGCCACGCGGAGCCTGTCGGTGAGCGCCGCCGCTTCGAGCCAGGCGTCGACCACCGCCGCGGCGACGGTGAGACGGGCGACGGCGAGGTCGTACTCCCCGGCCCGCTCGGCGCTTTCGGCGGAGGCGGTCGCGGCGGCGCGACGGCCCCAGACGTCGACCTCATAGGCGGTGGCGAAACCGAGATCCCACAGGCGGGTGATCGGCAGAACCGTCGGGCTGCCGGCGGCGGCGGCGGGCTCGCGCGAGACGAGGCGGGCGGCGGTGGCCTCGCCGGTCGGCAGCAGGTCGGCCCGCGCCATGCGTCGGCGGGCGGTCGCCTGGTCGAGGCGGGCGGCGGCCGCGGCGACGTCGTGATTGGCGGCGAGCGCCTCGTCCACGAGGCGATCGAGGGTCGGCGAGCCGAAGCCGCGCCACCAGGCGTCGGCGATGTCGGACGCCCGGACGCGGCCTGAGTCGGCGACCCAGCGCCGCGGGGCGGCGATGCCGGCATCGGGCGCCTCGATCGGCGGCGGGCTGCAGGCGACCGCGAGGCCGGCGACGAGCAGGGACGCGGCGAAGCGGCGGCGGCGCGCCGAAGACGCACCGGCCGATTCGCCGACCTCGTCACCTCGTCGTCTCCCCGGTCCGGTCATCGCTCTCCCGTGGGTGCGGACGCCGCGGCGGCGGCGCGGGCGGGGCGCGAATCGCGCCTCTCCGATGCGATTATTGACAGATCGGCGCGGCGACCGTGACATGAAGACGTTCTCCGGAGCGAGAGCTTCGTCGGCGACCCGATGGGGAGATGTCCGGCGGCGGCGCCGGACGCGACCGAGGGGGAGACGGATCCGCCCGCCGCCGTCCGCCCGGCCTCGGCCGCCCGACGTCTCGCCTCGCCCGTCCCATCGCTTCTCCAATCGACCACCGCGCGGCTCGTCCGGCTGTTCCCCCGGTGACAGCGGGCCGGAGCGCGCGAGGTGAACGCGGCACGGACCGTGGTGGTGCGTTTCTCGGTGGCGCTCGGCGCGGACGAAAAGGGCCGGTCCGTCGACGCGGCGGAATTCGTGGTCCGGGAGACGGAGAGCGACCCGGCGTCAGCGTTCCTTGAAGGCGCGGGCGACCTGATCGAAGAGCGGCTTCAGCAGGTAGGACATGGCGGTGCGTTCGCCGGTCTGCAGGTGGACCTCGGCCGGCATGCCGGGCAGGAGGCGGACCTCGGAGCGGGTCTCGAGCTGGCGGGCATCGAGGGTGATGCGCGCGACGTAGTATCCGAGGTTGGTCTGGGGTTCGCGGACGAGATCGGGGGCGATGAAGGTGACGATGCCGCCGATCTCCGGCGTCTTCGTCTGGTCGAAGGCCGAGAGGCGTGCCACCGCGTGCTGACCGCGAGCGACGTGATCGATGTCGTGGGGGGCGATCCGCGCCTCGAGCACGAGGACGTCCTCGCGCGGCACGATGACCATGATCGTCTCGCCGGGCGCGATCACCGCGCCGGCGGCATGCACGTTCAACTGGTGGACGGTGCCGGTCTGCGGGCTGCGGATCTCCACCCGCGCCAACTGGTCGTCGAGGGCGATCCGGCGTTCGATGAATTCGGTGTTCTTCGACTGGATCTCGCGAATGTCGCGACCCACCTCGGTCCTCAGGTCCTGATCGATCTGGATGATCTGCAGCTCGGTCTCGGTGATACGACCGCGTGTCCTGGCGATCGCGGCGATGAGTTGGCCCTCCTCGCCGGCGAGGCGGGCGCTCTCGCGTTCGAGCGCGCTGAGGCGCGAGATCTGGACGAGGTTGCGGCGATAGAGGTCGCGCACCCCGGTCAGTTCCTCGGCGATGAACCCGGTCTGGCGTTCATTGGCGGTCTTCTGAGCCTCGAGGCCGCGGATCTCCTCGTGGAGCTGGGTGATGCGCTCGCGCAACTGGCTGCGGAGGCCGTCGCGGGCGGCACGGCGGTTCTCGAAGAGGCGCAGTTCCTCGGCGATGACGGCGGCGACCTCGGGTTCGGCGCGGCGCTTCTCCATCGCCTCGGGAAGGGTGATCGTCGCCTCGCCGTCGCGTTCGGCCTTCAACCGCGCCTCGCGGACGAGGCCCTGATCGAGCGCCTTGGAGACGATCTGAAGGCTGGAGTTGGCCTGGGTCGGATCGAGGCGGAGCAGGAGGTCGCCGGCGGTGACCGCGGCGCCGTTTCGGACGAGGAGTTCGGTGACGATGCCGCCCTGCTGGTGCTGCACCTTCTTGTCGTTGCTCTCGGCGACGACCGTGGCGCCGGCGATCACCGCCCCGGCCAGCGGCACGGTGACGGCGAAGCCGCCGACCCCGAAGACCAGCAGCACCGCACCGAGGAGCGCGGCGCGCAGGTGGCGATCCATGCCTTCCTCGTCGACGAAGGGCGCGGGCCGATCGATGCGGTCCGGAGCGGCGGCCGGTTCACTCATCGAACGGTCTCCGTCGGAGCCTGCTCGGCCGGGGCCCGCGCCGCGTGGTCACGGACCGCGGGCGCGCGGGGGGCGGGTTCGGCGGCCCGCGGTCGCTCCCGTACGACGTTCCTCAGGACCTCGTCGCGCGGCCCGAAGGCGTTCCTGCGGCCGGCGACCAGCACCATCACCGTGTCGACGGCGGCGAGCGCGCCGGGGCGGTGGGCGACGATGACGACGATGCCGCCGCGCGCCCGGACCCCGCGGATCGCCCCGATCAGCGCCTCCTCGCCCTCGTTGTCGAGATTGGAGCCGGGCTCGTCGAGGACGAGGAGGAAGGGATCGCCGTAGAGGGCGCGGGCCAGCCCGATCCGCTGGCGCTGACCGGCGGACAGGGCGCAGCCGCCCTCGCCGATCAGGGTCGAGTAGCCGTCGGGCAGCCCGGCGATCATCTCCTGGATACCGGCGGCACGCGCCGCGGCGATCACCGAGGCGGCGTCCGGCTCGTCGCGGAAGCGGGCGATGTTGGCGGCGATGCTGCCGTCGAAGAGTTCGACGTCCTGCGGCAGATAGCCGATGGCGGCGCCGAGGGCGTCCGGGTCCCACTGTTCGATCGGAAAGCCGTCGAGGCGCACCGACCCGCGCAGCGGCGCCCAGACCCCGGTGAGGGCGCGCAGAAGCGTCGTCTTGCCGGCGGCACTCGGACCGATGACGCCGAGCCCGGCGCCCGCCTCGAGCGTGAAGGAGATGTCCTGGACGATCGGGCGGCGATCTCCCGGCGCGGCGACGAAGAGGCCCTGGACTTCGAGTTTCTGCCGCGGGACGGGCAACGAGACCGCGAAGCTGCGGGGCGGCATCCCCGCCAACAACCGGCGCAGCCGCGCCCAGCTCTGGCGGGCGGTGATGAACCCGCGCCAGTTGGCGATCGCCACCTCGACCGGCGCCAAGGCTCGGGACACCAGAATCGACGCCGCGATCATGATGCCGGCGGTCGCCTCCTGCCGGATCACCAACCAGGCGCCCATACCGAGCATGAGCGACTGCAACAGCATGCGCAGCACCTTGGAGACGCTGCCGAGCGTCCCGGAGACGGCGGAGACCTTCTCCTGCTCCTCGAAATAGGCGCGGCTCGCCCGGTTCCAACCGTCGGTGACGCGGGCGCGCATGCCGAGCGCCCGGATGACCTCGGCATTGCGGCGCGCCGCCTCGGCGAGAAAGTGACGCTTCTGGCCGGCCGCGGTGGCGGCGGCGATCGGTTCGCGGCTCCTCACTTCGGTGAGGATCGTCAGGGTGACGATGACGCCGGCGCCGAGCACCGCCACGAGACCGAGGAGCGGATGGGTCAGGGCGATGACGACGAGGAAGAAGGGCAACCACGGCAGATCGAAGAGCGCCGTCGGCCCCAGCCCGGAGACGAAGGCGCGAATCTGGTCGAGATCGTGCAGCGGTTGCGGTGCCCGGTCGGAGCGGGCGGTGTGGAGCGGGATGGCGGCGTGGAGGGCGAAGGCGCGTTCGCCGAGCAGACGCGACAAGCGCGCTCCGATCCGCATGAGGAGCTGGGCGCGCACCACGTCGAAGAAGGCGTAGGCCGCATAGAGGAAGATCAGCAACCCCGTCAGGCCGACGAGCGTCGCGGTGCTGCGCGACGGGATGACCCGATCGTAGACCTGCAACATGTAGATCGCGCCGGTGAGCGTCAGCAGATTGATCACGAAGCTCGCCACGGCGACGCCCAGGAAGCCGGACCGGCACTGCCGAAGGGCCGCGCGGAGTTCTCCGTCGGGAGCGTCTGCGACCTTGTCGCGACCGGCTTTCATGAAATTCGTCGACCTCGTCCGCGGGCGGAGGGGGGGGCGCGTCGGGCGCGTGGCGGGCTACTGACGGCCGCCGATCATCAATCCACGTTCCTCGCGAATGATCAAGTCGACGAGCCCCCGGCGAGCGACCGAAGGTGAACGGTCGCGAGCCGGATACGCCTCGGTCGACGCCGTGATCTTGGATCGGCGACGTCGACCGAGGTGCGCCGGGCTCGTCTCCCTTCGCGGGCGATCGCCTCCGTCGGCTCAACGAGTGAAACCCGACGACGGAGACGAGGCATCCACCCCGGGAACCTCGCGGGCGGTTCCGGGACGCCGGTGACATTCCACGATAGGCCGGATCGGTGACTTCGGTCGAGAGCCGGAAGCCGGGCGCGAGCGCGACTTCGGGTCACTGGTGTGGAAAACGCGGCGCGCCGATGGGCCCGCCGCCCGAGGGGTGGCGGAAGAGAGTGGGAGTCGAACCCACCGGAGACCGCCACGCGGCCTCCCCCGGATTTGAAGTCCGGACGCCCCACCGGGGAACGCTTCTCTTCCCTCACGACGGGCCGGTTTCCCCCGGCCGCTTCGTCACTTCGGCGCCTTCGCCGCCGTCGTCCTTATCTCCTTCCCGCACCGAGCGGAAGAGGTCGAGGCGATGACGGTTCACCCGCCTCGGATCGCCACGCCTCAGCGTGATGCCGTGGCGGTCGAAGAACTCGAGGATCTGGATCGCCACCTTGCGGCCGTTGTCCACCCGGTCGCGGAAGTCCGCGGCGGTGAACTCGCCCCCCGCCGCCCGCGCGCCGAGATCGACGACGATCTCGACCATCTCGGCGACGGTCTCGCGCAAGAAGAAGTGGTCGTGAGCCACCTCGTCGACGCGTCCGAGGCGGGCGAGCAGTTTCATGAGCCGGCGAACCTCCTCCTCGGGTTCGTCGAGCGTGGCGGCGAGATCGCGAACTCGCGGCGGGCGGAAACGCTCGCTGCCGCCGAGGAGATCGCGGATCTCGCCCCAGGTCGCCTCGTCGCGGTCGCCGAGGCGGACGGTGTGGTCCGGAAGGCGGACCCAGGCCCCTTCCACCACCACCTCGCGCCGGCGCGCCAAACCCTGCAGCAGGGCGCGGAAGGCCGGCGCGGCGAAGGCCGGCGCCACATCGAGGCGCAACCGTTCGAGGCCTTGTCCGGGAAGATCGGGATTCTGGTCGTGATGGAGGCGCAGGCGCGCGGCGACGGTGCGGCGCAGATGTTCCCAAGCGGTCGCGGCGAGCCCGTGCTCGACCCCGCGCACGGCCAGCCGCACCACGCCGACGCGATCGACGATCGCGGCGCCCTCTTCGGCGCCGAGAGCCCGATCGCGGGCGAAAGCGTCGAGATCGATCGTCGATCTGGCGGCGGCGAGGAGCGCGGCGAGCGCGGCGGCCGGGTCGTCGATCGCCCGGGCGGCGAGTTCGGCGCGACGTTCGGCCGTGCGCCGCTTGCGGGCGGGAGGGCGCAGGTCGAGGAAGCGGCCACCGCCGAGGGTGCGTTGCGCCGAGGTGTCGCGCAGCACGAAACGGTCGCCCCACGCCGCCGCGATCGGCCGATCGAGCACCAACTGGACGAGGCCGCGCTCCCCCGGGGCGATCGGCTCGTCGGCGAGGACGACGACGCGGGCGCCGACCTCGGCCGCGCCGACGTGGAGGCGCACCGGCATCCACTGGCCGATCGGTCTCACCTCGACGGGGAGCACACGCAGTTCGGCGTCGATGCGGGCGGTGGGAGCGTGGAGCGCCGGATCGCCGACAACGTCGCCGCGCCGGATCGCCTCCTTGGTCACCCCGTCGCCCGAGAGATTGAGGGCGCAGCGATCGCCGGCCCGACCGATCTCCGCGCGGCGGTTCTGCGCGTGGATGCCGCGCACGCGGGCGCTCGGTCCCGAGGGCGAGACGATGATGCGGTCGCCGACCGCGACCGCGCCGGACGACACCGTGCCGGTGACGACGGTGCCGGCGCCGGTGAGGGTGAAGCAGCGATCGACGGCGAGGCGGAAACGGCCGCCGTCCCGGCGCGCCCCGAGCGCGGCGGCTTCGGCGAAGAGCCGGTCGCGCAACGCCTCGATGCCCTCGCCGCTCACCGCCGAGACGGCGAGGATCGACGCGCCCTCGAGCCCGGTGCCGGCGAGCATCGCCTCCACCTCGGCGCGGGTCGCGGCGCGGCGCTCGGCGTCGGCGAGGTCGACCTTGGTGAGGACGACGAGGCCACGGGTCAGGCCGAGCAGGTCGACGATGGCGAGATGCTCGCGCGTCTGCGGCTTCACCCCCTCGGCGGCGTCGACCACCAGGAGGACGAAGTCGATGCCGGTCGCGCCGGCGAGCATGTTGTGGACGAACTTCTCATGGCCGGGCACGTCGACGAAACCGACGACGCGGCCACCGGGGGCCGGCAGATAGGCGAAGCCGAGGTCGATGGTGATGCCGCGTGCCTTCTCCTCCGCCAGACGGTCGGTGTCGACGCCGGTCAGTGCCCCGACCAACGTTGTCTTGCCGTGGTCGATGTGCCCGGCGGTGCCGACGATCATGGCGCGGCCTTCAGCGGCGCGAGATCGGCGAGAAAGCCGGCCTCGTCGTCGAGGCAGCGCAAGTCGAGGACCAGCGCCCCCTCGTCGATCCGGCCGATCACCGGCACGGGCAGCGCCCTGAGCCGGGAGGCGAGGTCGGCGAGGACGCGCCCGCCGCCCCGGCCCGACGGACGGATCGCCAAGCCGGCCGAGGCGATGGTCTTCTGCGGCAGTGCACCGGAGCCGATCTGACTGGCGCAGTCACATGGTTCGACGATGAAGGACCCGCCGACCAACGCCGCCACCGGTGCGGCGAGGCGGACGGCGCAGGCCGCGATGTCGGACTTCGGCCGCGCCAGATGGCGCAACGTCGGCAGGCGCGCCGCGAGCCGATCGGGGTCGCGGTAGAGCGCCAACGTCGCCTCGATCGCGGCGAGGCGGA
>JAOTSD010000121.1 GCA_030247555.1 Siculibacillus sp.
GGTCGAGCGGGCCGACGATGTGGCACGTCCAGTCCAGCTCGGACAACCGGGCCAACGCGTCGACGAGCACGCCATGGGCCTTGCGCGGGATCACCGCGCCGACGCTCAGCAACCGCGTAGGCCGGCCGCCGCCACCGCCGCGCCCATCGCCGCGGGTACTCGGGCGGACGTCGGTTCCGGGTTCGGCGACGGTCACCCGGCCGGGCGCGACGCCATAGTCCCGTTCGACGATGCGGGCGGTCGACGCGCTGGTGGCGACGACCGCCGTCGCCTCGGCCAGGGCGGCCCGTTCGCTGGCGATCAGCGCCGACCGTTGCTCGTCGTCCAATCCGGTCTCCAGCGCCAAGGGATGATGGACGAGCGCCACGACGGGACGCCGGAGGCCGCGCAGCAGGTCCGCCGGCATCGCGCCGAGGGCGAGGCCGTCGATCAGTACCGGCCGGGCGGGCGGCAGCTCGCCGAGCCGCCGCGCGCTGACGGCCAAGTCCTCCGAGGTCGGAAACGGAAATCCACCCGGCAGGACGACATGGGCGACGTCGTGCCCGGCGGCGCGCCACTCGGCCATCACGCGCCGGTCGTAGCCGTAACCGCCGGTGGCCAGTGTGATGTCGCCGGGTATGGCGAAGACGAATTCCGTCATCCGCGGGTCCTCAGATCGGGCCGCCCTCGTAACTGGCGCGGGCGAGATCGGTCTCGTGCAGGGTGACCCGGATCTTCGACAGGCCGCGACCCTCCTCCCCCAGCGCACCGGCGCGAGCGGCGCCGGCGAGAGCGTCGAAGATGTGTCTGGCGAGAAACTCGGTGGTCGTGAGCCGCCCCGTGAACTCCGGCAGAGTGTCGAGGTTCCGGTAGGCGAGCGGCTTCAGCGTCGCCGCGAGCACGTCGAGTGCCGCGCCGATGTCGACGACGACGTTCTTCGAAGTCAGGGTCTCACGGTAGAAGGCGACGTCGACGACGAAGGTCGCGCCGTGCAGGCCCTGCGCGGGACCGAAGAAGGGATCGGGCAACGAATGAGCGATCATGATGCGATCGCGGACTTCGACACTGTACATGCTTTCTCCCTATTCGTAGACGAGGACGATCGCCAACGCATCCGCATCACCGGCCATCAATTCCGGCAGGCGGGACGGCGCCTCGGCGAAGGGGACGACGTGCGTGATCAGCCGGTCGAAACGCTCGTCGTCCAAGAGCGCCATCGCCTTGGCGAGGCGGCGAGCATACGGCCAGCGTGGCCGACGCGAAGGCGAGACCTGGCCGACCTGCGAGCCGATCAGTTGCAGGCGGCGGCTGTGGAAACTCTCCCCCAGTGGGACGGCCGGCGCGCGGTCGCCGTACCAGCTCATCTCGACGATCCGCGCCTCGAGGCCGCCGGCGGCGAGCGCCGTCGCCAGTCCGGCGGCGGTCGCACTGGTGTGGAAGACGATGTCGGCGTCGTCCTGCAAGCGATCTGGCGCGGCGAAGGCGGCGCCGAAGCTCCGCGCCAGCGCCGCCCGTTCGGGCCGCACGTCGACCAGCGTGACGTCGGCGCCGGGAAGCGCGGCGGCGAGCGCCGTCACCAGCAGGCCGACCACGCCGCCGCCGACGACGGTGATGCGATCGCCCGGACCGGCGCCCGCATCCCACAGGGCGTTGAGAGCGGTCTCCATGTTCGCCGCCAGCGTCGCACGCCGCGGGGGAATGCACTCGGGCACCGGCGTCGCCGACGCGATGGGCAGGACACAGACGTCCTGATGTGGATGGAGAGCGAAGACCGTGCGGCCGAGCCAGGCCGGCGGCCCGGCCTCGACGATGCCGACGCTCTGGTAGCCGTATTGGACGGGAAAGGGGAACTCGCCCTTCTGGAACGGCGCGCGCATGCGCCGGGTTTCGCCGGTGGGTACCGCGCCTTCGAGGACGAGACGTTCGGTGCCGCGGCTGACGGCCGACGCGAGCGTGCGCACCGTCAACATGTCCGCCGCCATCTCGCCGGCCGAACCGCTTCTCAACTCGTACCGCCCCGGGGCGACGGTCCAGAGCTGCGACGCGGTTCGTCTCGTCGATTCCGCCATCTCCGGCCGCGCCTCTCTGCCCTCGGGACGCATTCATTTAGAACAGCAATTCGCGGTTTGATATAGAAGCGGCGTGAACCGCCGATGTTTCGGCTCCGTAGAATCACCGAGCCGCGCCGCCCGACGCGTCGAGCACCGGATGGGCCGGCATGAACGAGACCGAGACGACCGTCGCCGAACGCCCGATGGCCGCCGAAGATGCCGGCGACGGAACGCCGACCGGCACCCAGAGCCTGCGCCGGTTCCGGCGGCGACGCGCGATCGTTCTGTTGCTGAACGCGGCGACCTTCGCCGGGCTCGTCGGGCTGTTCGTCCGCCTTCTGGCGCACGGTGGCTTCACGCCGTTGGACGGGCTCCTGCTCGTCGCCTTCTGCCTCTCCACGCCGTGGACGATCCTGGGCTTCTGGAACGCGGCGATCGGCCTTTGGCAGTTGCACGGCGGCGGCGACGCGTCCCGATCGGTCCATCCTTATGCGCGCCGGGCGGCCGAAGACGCGCCGATCACCGCACGGGTCGCGGTGGTGATGGCGCTGCGCAAC
Organism: Siculibacillus sp.; assembly: GCA_030247555.1. Lineage (GTDB taxonomy): Bacteria > Pseudomonadota > Alphaproteobacteria > Rhizobiales > Ancalomicrobiaceae > CALBKH01. The sequence goes on from JAOTSD010000121.1 coordinate 2,588, forward strand.
GAGGATCCCGAGCGCGCCTTCGCCCGCCTGCGCACCATGCAGCGCGATCTGGCGCGCAGCGGAAACGCCGACGGCTTCGCCTGGTTCGTGCTGTCCGACACCACCCGCGCCGACATCGCCGCGGCGGAGGAAGCGGCCTTCGCCGACTGGCGCGCCGCGCTCGGCCCGGAGGCATCGCTGCACTACCGCCGTCGCAGCGACAACGTCGGCTACAAGGCCGGCAACATCCGCGATTTCTTGGACCGCTGGGGCGACGACCACGAGCTGATGCTGGTGCTCGACGCCGACAGCTTCCTCGGTGCGCCGAGCATCCTGCGCATGGTTCGGATCATGCAGGCGAACCCCATGCTCGGCATCCTGCAGAGCCTCGTCGTGGGGATGCCGTCGCCCTCCCCCTTCGCGCGCATCTTCCAGTTCGGCATGCGCCACGGCATGCGCTCCTACACCATGGGGGCGTCCTGGTGGGCCGGGGATTGCGGCCCTTACTGGGGACACAACGCGGTGATCCGGATCGCGCCGTTCAAGGCGCATTGCGATCTGCCGCCGCTTCCGGGCAACGGGCCGCTGGCGGGCCATGTCCTGTCGCACGACCAGATCGAAGCGGCGTTGATGCGTCGCGCCGGCTACGAGGTGCGCGTGCTGCCCGAGGAGATGGACAGCTACGAGGAAAACCCGCCGCACCTCACCGAATTCACTCGCCGCGACCTGCGTTGGTGCCAGGGCAACATGCAGTATCGGCGGCTGATCACCCTGCCCGGCCTGCTGCCGATGAGCCGCTTCCAGATCGCCTGGGCCATCCTGATGTACGTCGGCGCGGTCGCCTGGGTCGCCTTCATGATCCTCGCGGCGCTCAAGGTGTTCGACACCGAGGCACCGGACGGGCCGTTCCCGGCGGCGCTCGGCACGACGCTGTTCTTCGCGACCTTCGCGATGAGTCTGGCGCCGAAGCTGGCGGGGCTCGTCGACGTGTTCCTTCGCGCCGGTGAACGGCGACGCTACGGCGGCACGGCGCGGCTGCTGGGCGGGGCGTCGCTGGAGTTCGTGTTCTCGGTGCTGCTGGGACCGGTGGTGGCGCTGCGGGTCGCGATCTTCATGGTCGGCCTGCTGTTCGGGCGCACCGTGACCTGGGACGCGCAGGCGCGCGACGCCGCACGCCTGTCCTGGCGCACGGCCATGGTTGGCCTGTGGCCGCAACTCCTGTTCGGCGGGCTGATCGGCGGCGTTCTCCTCGCCCGAGCGCCCGCTGCCCTGATCTGGGCCGCGCCCGTCATGGTCGGCCTCCTCGGCGCCATTCCGTTCGCCGTGCTGACCTCCGATCCGGCCTTCGGACGCCTCCTGACCCGCCTCGGCCTGTGCGCGACGCCCGAGGAGATCCTGCCACCGCCGTGTCTGGCGGCGCTGGAAGATGCGCGGAATCGGTCGTGAGGAGACGGGTCTCGGACGGTGCCCTCGCAACGTCCGGCCCGTCTCGCGCTCGGGGACCAATCGGAAACGCGACCGAGGAGCCCTCGCCGCGCGGCCCGGTTCGGACCGACCGCCTTCAGGCCGGGCGGCGTTCGTACCAACCCTTCGAGCGGTTGACGATCCAAACCACCGACAACATCACCGGCACCTCGATCAGCACTCCGACGACGGTCGCGAGCGCCGCACCGGAGTGGAAGCCGAAGAGCGAGATCGCCGCCGCCACCGCCAGTTCGAAGAAATTCGAAGCGCCGATCAGCGCCGAGGGCCCGGCGACGCAATGCTCCTCGCCGCTCATGCGGTTGAGAAGATAGGCGAAGCCGGAGTTGAAGTAGACTTGGATGAGGATCGGGACGGCGAGAAGGGCGATGACCAGCGGCTGGGCGATGATCTGTTCACCCTGGAAGCCGAACAACAGCACCAGGGTGGCCAGCAAGGCGACCAGCGAGGCCGGTTGGAGATGCTCGAGCAGCTTCGCCAACGCCGCCTCGCCGCCGCCGGCGAGAATTCGGCGCCGCAGGATCTGGGCGGCGATCACCGGCACGACGATGTAGAGCACCACCGAGAGCACCAGCGTGTCCCACGGCACGGTGATCGACGACAGGCCGAGCAGGAAGGCGACGATCGGAGCGAAGGCGAAGACCATGATGGTGTCGTTGAGTGCCACCTGGGAGAGGGTGAAGTGGGGCTCGCCCTTCGTCAGGTTCGACCAGACGAAGACCATGGCGGTGCAGGGCGCGGCGGCGAGGATGATCAGGCCGGCGATGTAGCCGTCGATCTGCGCCTCCGGCAGCATCGGCCGGAACAACCAACCGATGAAGAACCAACCGAGCGCGGCCATCGAGAAAGGCTTGACCGCCCAGTTGATGAACAGCGTGACGCCGATGCCGCGCCAATGCTCCTTGACCCGGCCGAGAGCGGCGAAGTCGATCTTGATCAGCATGGGCACGATCATCAGCCAGATCAGCGCCGCCATCGGCAGGTTGACCTTGGCGACCTCGGCCGCGCCGATGACGTGGAAGACGCCGGGCAGGAAATGGCCGAAGGCGATGCCGACGACGATGCAGAGCGCGACCCACAGGGTCAGATAGCGTTCGAAGGTGGTCATGCCTGAAGGGCTCCTAGGCCGTGCGAGGCGCGGCGACCGTGTTCGCCGGTGGTCCGCAGGGGGTGCGGCGGCGTCTTCGGATCAACGATGAAGGTCGGTGCGGTCGCGACGCGGCGAGGCGGCAGGATCGCGCCCTGCCCCGCCGCCCGGGGAGCGGAGGCCGGCGGCCTCCGTCAGCGGCCGCCTTCCAAGCCTCCGGCGGAAGTGGCCCCTTCGAGCCGACCGATCTCGCCGAGCCGCTTGCTCAGCGCCAGCTTGTCGATGCTGGTGATCGGCAGGGCGGTGAAGGCCGCGATGCGGTTCTTCAGGAAGCGCATCGCGGTGACGAAGGCGGCCTCCTTCTCGATGTCGGTTCCCTCCACGGCGGCCGGGTCCTCGATGCCCCAATGGGCGGTCATCGGTTGGCCCGGCCACACCGGGCAGGCCTCGCCGGCGGCGTTGTCACAGACGGTGAAGACGAAATCCATCACCGGCGCGTCGGGGGCGGCGAACTCGTCCCAACTCTTCGAACGGAAGCCTTCGGTCGGATACTCGGCCTTGGCGAGCACCTTCAGGGCGAAGGGATTGACCACGCCCTTGGGGCTGCTGCCGGCCGAGAAGGCGGCGAAGCGGCCGGCGCCGTCCTTGGTCAGGATGCTCTCGGCGAGGATCGAGCGGGCCGTGTTGCCGGTGCACAGGAACAGGACGTTGTAGATTCGGTCAGCCATGAGGGATCTCTTCGCGGGAGCGGCGCGCCGTCGAGCAGGTCGACGGAACCATCGTGGTGAGTTCGGTGCAGACGAGCGGATTGCCTCCGCAACAATCGCGCAGGAGAAAATCGGCGAGCGCGGCGACGCTTTCGGTCCGCGCCCGGTAGATGATCGAACGGCTGCGCCGCTCCGCCGCGATCAGGTCGGCGCGGGTCAGCACCGCGAGATGGGTCGACAGCGTGTTCTGGGGAACGTCGAGGCTGCGGGCGACCTCGCCGGCGGGCAGGCCTTCGGGTTCGTGCGCCATCAGCAGTCGGAAGACCGCGAGGCGGGTCGACTGCGAGAGAGCGGCGAAGGCGAGGAGAGCGTGTTTTTCTTCCATATATCGACGGTACTCGATTCATCGATTTTTTGGCAAGGCACCTTTTCGGTCCCCGTTCGGGTCAGGCGATCGATCGCGATTGACCGGTCGGCCCGGGACATCCAATCATGCGCATATCCGCATTTGATGTTTTGAGGATGTGGTGCGATGAACCCGACCGATCTCATGACCGCCCTCTCCGATCCGACTCGCCTCGAAGCGCTCCGGCTCCTGTGGGACGGCGAGGAACACTGCGTCTGCGAGCTGATGCGCAAGCTCGGCGCCAGCCAGTCGCGAATGTCGCGCCACATGGGCGCGCTGAAGATCGCCGGGCTGGTGAGCGACCGCCGCGATGCACAATGGGTGCGCTATCGCCGCAAGCCGCGGCTCGATGCCGCCGTCGTCGCCGTCGTCGACGCCGTCCTCGCCCTGCCGGTGCCGACCCTGGAAGAGGAGGATGCGGCATGACCGCCTGCTGCTCCAGGCCGGCCGCTCCCCCGAAGCCGAAGCCGAACACCGCCGTCTGGCTCGCGGGTACGCTCGCCTTCGTCGCCGTCTGGTTCCTCGCCTATGGACAATTGCGGGGCGCCGCCGACGCGGTCACGGCGCTGCTGCCGCTCGAGCCCGGAAGCCATGGCGCCGACGCCGTCGCCTTCTTCGTCTACGACACGCCGAAGGTGTTGATGCTGCTCACTCTCGTGGTCTTCGCCATGGGGATCGTGCGCAGCTTCTTCTCGGTCGAGCGTACGCGCGCCCTGCTCGCCGGGCGCCGAGAAGGCTTCGGCAACGTCGCCGCCGCCTCGCTCGGCATCGTCACGCCGTTCTGCTCCTGCTCGGCGGTGCCACTGTTCATCGGCTTCGTCTCGGCCGGCGTGCCGCTCGGGGTGACCTTCTCTTTTCTGATCGCCGCGCCGATGGTCAACGAGGTGGCACTCGGCCTCTTGTTCGCATTGGTCGGCTGGAAGGTGGCGTTGATCTACCTCGTCTTCGGACTCGGCGTCGCCATCGTCTCCGGTTGGGTGATCGGCCGGCTCCATCTCGAGCACTGGCTACAGGACTGGGTCCGCGACGTCCGCGCCGGGGCGATCGAGCTGCCGGTCGAGAACGTCACCGTCGTCGACCGCATCCGCGCCGGCATCGAGGCGGTGGTCGACATCGTCGGCAAGGTGTGGCCGTGGATCATCGCCGGCATCGCCGCCGGCGCCTTCATCCACGGTTGGGTGCCGGTCGATCTGATCGCTTCGATCATGGGGCGCGAGGCGTGGTGGTCGGTGCCGGCCGCCGTGGTCCTCGGCATCCCGATGTATTCGAACGCCGCCGGCATCATCGCGGTCGTCGAGGCGCTCATCGCCAAGGGCGCGGCGCTCGGCACCGTGCTCGCCTTCATGATGAGCGTGATCGCCCTGTCGCTGCCCGAGATCATCATCCTGCGCAAGGTGCTGACCAACAGATTGATCGCGGTGTTCATCGCGGTCGTCGGCCTCGGCATTCTCGCCGTCAGCTTCCTGTTCAACGCCCTCTTCGTCTGAGGGCCCGCCAAGGAGTCACCCCATGAGAGACGTCAAGATCCTCGGCCCCGGCTGCAAGCGCTGCCAGACGACCGCCGCGATGGTGCAGGCCGAGGCCGATCGGCTCGGCATCGCCATCACCCTCGAGAAGGTCACCGACTACGCCGCGATCGCCGGTTTCGGCATCGCCTCGACCCCCGGCATCGTCGTCGACGGCAAGGTCGTCCATGCCGGCGGCCTGCCGAAGACGGATGACATCCCCGGCTGGTTGGCCTGACCCTCGAGCCGGATCGCGGCGCGGCCGCCTAGGCTCTGTACTCAATTAGGGATCCCCAGTTTGCGCTGCCTGTGATTCAAACCTCTGAATAGGCGGAGGTCGGGCATGGCGGGGATTTTCTGGTTGAGCGATAGC
>JAOTSD010000122.1 GCA_030247555.1 Siculibacillus sp.
ACTCCGGCGTCTCCAGCGCCAGATAGCGCAGCTTCTCGCAGGCATCCGCCGCATTGGAGACCAGCTCGCGCAGGAAGATGTCACGATTGGAATAGACCGAATGCACCATGAGATGCAGCAGGCGCGAGACCTCGGCCTGGAAGGCATGGGTTTCGGTCGGACGATCGATGGTGTCGCTCATCGGGCACTCTCGTGGGGTCGAACCGTCGGTGACGCGCCGGCACGCGGAAGCCGCCGCTGCGCTGGCGGTGATATCGGGGAAAGAGCCGGGAGATTCAAGGGGGTGAGTGACGTTCGCCCACCCCCGGGGCGGCGACCCGCCGCCGGGATGAGCCGCCGCGACGAAGAAGGCCGGAGCACACCCGGTGCTCCGGCCCCGATTCGGGACATCAGCCGTCGAACGACCTCACAGATCGCGCACGTCGACGAAATGCCCGGCGATCGCGGCGGCCGCGGCCATCGCCGGGCTGACGAGATGCGTCCGCCCCTTGAAGCCCTGACGGCCCTCGAAGTTGCGGTTCGAGGTCGAGGCCGAGCGCTCGCCGGGCGAAAGCCGGTCGGCGTTCATCGCCAGACACATCGAGCAGCCCGGCTCGCGCCATTCGAAGCCGGCCTCGACGAAGATCTTGTCGAGCCCCTCGGCCTCCGCCTGTTCCTTGACCAGACCCGAGCCCGGCACCGCCAGGGCGCGGACGCCGGCGGCGACCTTGCGGCCCTTGGCGATCGCCGCGGCGGCGCGGAAGTCCTCGATGCGGCCGTTGGTGCACGAGCCGATGAAGACGGTGTCGATCTTCACGTCGGTCATCTTCGTGCCCGGCTTCAGATCCATGTATTCGAGCGCCCGCCACTTCGAGGCGCGCTTGTTCTCGTCCTTGATGTCGTCCGGATTCGGCACGGTGCCGTCGATCGGGATGACGTCCTCCGGCGAGGTGCCCCAGGTGATGGTCGGCTTCAGCTTCGAGGCGGCGAGGCGGATCTCGGCGTCGAAATGCGCCCCTTCGTCGGAGAAGAGCGTCTTCCAGTAGGAGACGGCGGCGTCCCACTTCTCGCCCTTCGGGGCCTTCGGCTTGCCCTCGAAATAGGCGATGGTCTTCTCGTCCGGCGCGATCAGGCCGGCGCGCGCGCCCGCCTCGATCGACATGTTGCACACCGTCATGCGGCCCTCGATCGAGAGATCGCGGATCGCCTCGCCGGCGTATTCGATGACGTAGCCGGTGCCGCCGGCGGTGCCGAGCTCGCCGATGATGGCGAGCACGATGTCCTTGGCGGTGATGCCCTCCGGCGCCTTGCCCTCGACCAGCACGCGCATGTTCTTGGCCTTGGCCTGGACCAGCGTCTGGGTGGCGAGCACGTGCTCGACCTCCGAGGTGCCGATGCCGTGGGCGAGCGCCCCGAAGGCGCCGTGGGTCGAGGTGTGGCTGTCGCCGCAGACGATGGTGGTGCCGGGCAGGGTGAAGCCCTGCTCGGGGCCGACGACGTGGACGACGCCCTGCCGCTTGTCGTGCTCGTCGTAGTACTCGAGCGCGAAATGAGCGGCGTTCTTGGCGATCGTCTCCACTTGCAGCGCGCTCTCCGGATCGTCGATGCCCTTGGAGCGGTCGGTGGTCGGCACGTTGTGGTCGACGACGAGCAGCGTCTTCTCCGGCGCGCGCACTTTCCGGCCCGCCACGCGCAGTCCCTCGAAGGCCTGCGGGCTGGTCACCTCGTGGACGAGATGGCGATCGATGTAGATGAGGCAGGTCCCATCGGGCTGGGTGGCCACGAGGTGATCGTCCCAGATCTTGTCGTAGAGGGTGCGCGGGGCCATCGGATCGTCCTTCGCGAGACGGGAAGAGGTCGCCGGGTGATTTAGAGCAAGTCGCAGACGAGGGAAAGTGCCGGCGACACGTCGCGTGTCCCGGCGCGGATCGGCGCGGCGCCCGCCCCACCGCTCTGCGATCGCCCGACGGCCCCCCGTGCGTCCCCTCCGTCCCCCCTTCTCCGGCGGTCTCCCGCGGGAGGCGCACAGCGAGATCGGCACGGAAGAGAGTCGCCGATGCACGTCGCGAGCCGCCGCCGGCGCGCGCGGGCGTTCCCGTCGGCGGCGCGCCGAGAAGGCCCCCGAGGACGGGTATGGCCGCGAACCGCTCTCGATCGTCGACGGTGGAGCCGCCGCCTCTCTCCCGACGATCGATCCCGGCGGAGATCTCCCGTGCCGGGTGTGAACCCGCCGCACCGTGCGTGTGCCGTGACCCCGCCGGCAGGCTTGCCAAGAATGGCGAATGCCGGTATCAGGTCGGCCGTCCGACGGGTCCGTCTCCGCGGTCGCCGCGCCATGCGCCGCCGCCCACGGTCCCCGCTCCGACATGCCGCGGTAGCTCAGCCGGTAGAGCACGTCATTCGTAATGATGGGGTCGGGGGTTCGAATCCCTTCCGCGGCACCACTTTTCCCTCCGAGATCGTCCGATAACGTCCGAGAATCAACGGTTTAGAGCCGTTTTTCGGGCCTCGTGTGTCCGGAATGGTCCGGGGGCCTCCGATTGCATCCGACGAATTTGGGGGCTTAAATGGGGGCCTCGGCGAAAAGCCCCCGGAGACGAAGCCCCCAAATGCCCCTTTCGGACATCACCATTCGCAACGCCAAGCCCCAGGACAAACCCCACAAGCTGTCGGATACCGGAGGGCTCTACCTCCTCGTCAACCCGACGGGATCGCGCCTCTGGTACTGGAAGTACCGATACGGGGGCAAAGAGAAGAAGCTCGCGATCGGCCCTTATCCGGTCGTGACCCTCGCCAAGGCGCGGGAAGCGCGAGACGCCGCGCGGGGACTTTTAGTCGACGGCATCGACCCCTCCAACCACAAGCGCGATGCCCGCCGCGAAGCCGCACTCGTCGCCGCGAACACCTTCGTCGTCCTCGCCGACGAGTACCTCGACAAGATGCGCCGCGAGGGCAAGGCGAAGTCGACCATCGGCAAGGTCGAATGGCTGCTCGGTCTCGCCCGTGGCGAACTCGGCGACCGTCCGATGACCGCGATCCGCGCCCCCGACGTGCTCGTCGTTCTCCAGCGCATCGAAGCCAAGGGCAACCACGAGACCGCTGTTCGCCTGCGGGCGACGGTCGGCGCCGTCTTCCGCTACGCCATCGCCACCGCCCGCGCCGAGACGGACCCGACCCAAGCGCTGCATGGCGCCCTCGTTCGCCCCCAGGTGAAGCACCGTGCCGCCGTGACCGACGCCAAGGACCTCGGCGCCCTCCTACGGGCGATCGACGACTTCGACGGACAGGCGACCACCAAGACCGCGTTGCGCCTGTTGGCGATCCTCTTCCCCCGCCCCGGCGAACTGCGCATGGCGGAGTGGACCGAATTCGACCTCGCCAAGGCGGTTTGGACGATCCCCGCCCATCGCGCCAAGATGCGCCGCGAACACCGCATGCCGCTCCCCCGCCAAGCCCTCGCCGAACTGGAAGCCTTGCGAGCGATCACCGGCAATGGCCGGCTCGTCTTCCCGAGTGTCCGCACCGTCCTGCGACCGATCTCCGAGAACACCCTCAACGCCGCTCTCCGCCGCCTCGGCTATGCCAAGGACGAAGCGACCTCCCACGGCTTCCGCGCCACGGCTTCGACCCTCCTCAACGAGTGCGGCAAGTGGAACCCCGACGCGATCGAGCGCCAACTCGCCCACGTCGAAAAGAACGCCGTTCGCCGTGCCTATGCCCGCGGTGAGCATTGGGACGAACGGGTGAAGATGATGCAGTGGTGGGCGGACCACCTCGACACCCTGCGGGATGGCGGCGAGGTGGTCGAGTTCAGGACGAATGGGAAGCCGGGGCGTTGAAGCCCTGCTCCGAGAGATAGGCGGCAAGGCCTTCCATGAGCACGTCGCGATCCACCTTCGGCTTCCCGAGGCGACGCAAGATCTCGGCTTGCCGATGGGACGGGACCTGTCCATAGCTCGAAAACGTCGTCGCGACGTGATCGTGACCGAGGTTTTGCGACCACGCCTTGAACTCCTCCGGACCATTGCAGATCTGCTCCCCCAAGCGGGCGAGTGTCCTTCGGACCGAATGGGGATTGAAGTACGGCAACCCGGCCGCCGCGAAGGCCTCGCGGAAAATGGTCCGGATCGGTTCGGCGTTGCTCCAAACCTTGCGATCGAGCCCCACCACGGCGAACCGACGTGTTTGCGGGTCGATCTCCACCTTGGACGCCGGGAAGAGCGGATCGGCGTAACCCATGAGGTGAACTCGCCACAGCTCGTCCATCCAATCGGCGACGATTGCCGCGACCTCCTCTCCGACCGGGAAAAACCACGTGTCGAAGCTCTTCGAAAACTTCGTCCGAACTTCCTTCGCATCTTGGCGGAACCGGCCTTCCACGAGATCGACGTGCTTGATCCGCGCCGACGCGATCGCGTCGTCCCGAGCCCCGGTCAACAGGGTGAAGGCGACCACCGCCCGGTTGCGTCTGTCGATCTCCGTCTCGGTCGGCATGACCGAAAGCGTGTGCCGGATCTGTTCGAGCGTCGGGACCGGACGTTCGAGCGACGCCGTGGCGACCCGCGCGTCCTTCTCCGACAGATTGAAGTAGTCGGCATCGGCGTAGGAGAGTCGCGACCGATACCCCGGTTGCCCCGCCAGCCAAAGGAAGAAGGCGCGACAGGCCGCGAGCGTCTGATTGACCGTCGCTTTGGAGAGCGGCTTACCCGAGCGGTCCGAGACCGCGTCGACGAGCGAGGCCTTGAAGCCCGTCGCCTGCGAGATGTGGAATCGCTTGAAGTCGCGCCGCTTCGTGTAGTCCTCGAAGCGGGCGAGCGCCGCGGCCGCGGCATCTACGGACGCCTCGCTCGCCCGCTTCGCTTCCTTCAGATACTGGAAGTAGGAACGCTTGATCCGCTCGTTGGCGGCATTGAGTTTCGCCATGTCATCGATCCTTTCCGAAGTCACGATTGAGGGAGGGGTCGGAACTCTCATTCAATCGTGTTCGCCCCATCGGAAACGCGACCTCCATTCTTGCCGCGACGACGCCCAATCGGGCGAGCGACGCTCGCTTGTTCATGACCGTTGAGCAGACGGGACAGAGCGCCGAGAGATTGCCGATGGTGTCGTCGAAGGGGATGTAGTCGGCCATTCCGAGGGCGGGCTCGCGCGGCTCACGGCACCGGAAGCAATAGAACCTGCCCGGACCGCAGGGGCGCTTTCGGGCGACGCGACGGGCTGCGAGAAAGCGCTTCGCTTCCTCCCCCGATATGAGGATGGGGCGGGCATCCGAAAGGACCGCCAGCCCCGCTTTGATCCAGACGCGCACCGTATGATCGTGCACGCCCGTGACGCGGGCGAGTTCCGAGACAGTGTAGGTCCGATGCCTCTTCACCCGCCGGAAGTCGGCGCGGTGGTTCATGAGGTCACACCCCGCGATCGACGAGGGCGCGGATGTCCTCGACCCGCCACGCCGTGACGCGCGGTCCGAGCTTCACCGGCTGCGGAAATCGCCCGGACTTGACCCCGTCCCACCACGTCGACTTGCCGACGGGGATCGGGCCTTTCGGAGCGAGGATGGAGGCGAGACGAATGAGCCCGGCTTCGGGCAAGCCGCCCCCGTGGCCGGAACCGGCGAAATCAACCGACCTGTTGGAATCCATATGCGCGCTTTACCTCGTTCGAACCGACGAGGCGGTGGCTCTGGAATGCCTTTGACGGTCGCGAGCCACCGGGGTAACGTGCGCCCGCTCACACCAGAGCAAACGGGTTTCGACCCCAAGAGCCGTTCGACCTTGCCGGGTCGGCGGCTCTTGCCGTATCGGACGCCTCCGAACCGGGAGGCACCGCCCCGGACCTGAACGAACCGGGTACATTCCTCCTAGTCGACATATCAGGGGATCGCAAGAGGTTTGAGCCGTCCTCTACCGTCATCGTAAGTCCGCAGCACCCGAAAAACCAGTAATCGCCGGCAGCTCCGATGCGAACAACATCGCCAACCATTTGATTCGAAACGAAACGCGCCGACGATTTCGCCAAGCGCTGTGCATCGCGCAACATACGCAACACGCTTTCAAAGATTTCGACCCATAAGGAATATTCACAGAATCTGTAACACTCAGTGCGAATTTTCCTCGCAGAAGATCACCGGCACGCGTCGACTCGCCCCAGGGAATCTCAAATTGTTCCAGTCGAGAGGCGCTCCTCAGACAGAAGGCGAGCTACTACGCCGGTCCCGCGAATCCCCACGCAATTGAGATCCGGAGCCTCAGATCCCCTTGAAGAACTCCGGCTCGACCGTCACCTCTTCGACCAGCCGCACCGAGACGCCGAGCTTCAGGTCCTTCAACAGACCGCACAGTGTCTCGCCGTCGACGAGGTCGATCGCCGGGGCACCGTCGCGGGTGGCTTCGCGACGGGCGTCGGGGGTGAAGGTGGCGGTGGTGATGATCAGGCCCTTGTCGGCGCGGCCGACCATGGCGCCGCGAAAATCGCGAACCACGCCGGCGCCGATCGAGCTCTTCCACCGCTTGCACTGAAACAGCACCTGGAAGCTGACGAGGTTAACCCGCAGGACGCCGATGCCGTCGATGCCGCCGTCACCGGAGCGACCGGTGACGTCCACCTTGGTGAACCCGGCCTCGCGCAACATGCGCTGGCACAGGCGCTCGAAGGCGTCGGGGGCGATGTCGCCGAGGATGGCGAGGAGTTCCGCCGACCAATCACCCTCCTCTTCGTCCTCCTCGGGCAGTGCGGGTACTTTCTTCGACGCCAACGCTTTCGGCTTGCGCTTTTCGGCGCGGACGGAATGAACCACCCCACGAACCTCTTCGTCGCTGAGATGTTCGCCCTTCTCGGTGAGGCTCCAGACGCCACGCGACGAGTTGTCGGCCGCCCCGACCTTCTTCAGGTAGGTGCGCACCCACGCCAGCTCGTATTGGAATTGGGTCTTGCCGGTGTCGCCGTGCGGCTCGGTCCGCGCCTCGTCGGAGAGCCCCATCAGCTCGGCGACGGCCTCTTCCATCTCTTCGATGGTGGCCGAACCGCCGCGCGCCTTCAGCGCCTTCACGGTCGGAACGAAATACTCCACGAAGGCCGGCAGTACGGATTTCACCATCGTCTCCCCCTCACGCCGCGCGTCTCAGGCGCCAGGTCTTGCCGTCGTCGGACCACGCCAGGCCCATGCGGTGGAGGGCGGCGAGGACGGCGGTGATCTTGGTCTCGATGCCGCGGCCCTTCTTGAAGCGGGCGGCGAGCGACGCGGCGTCGAGGCCGGCGGGCGTGTCCATCAGCGCCGCCATCACCACCGCCGTCTGCTCGGCGTCGGCGGTCGGATAGGCGGGCTTCGAGGCGGCCGCTTCGGGGGCGACGAGGGTCGCCTCGAACTGCTCGGCCTTCTCCTTCGCCGATCCGAACTTGGGGATCTGATACTCGGGCCGCAGCCAGCGGACGAGGCCGCGCGCCTCTTCCTTCGCCCGCTCCTTGTTGAGGGCGACGAGGCGGGCGAGGATCTCCTCGTCGGCGAGATCCGCCGGCCAGCCGTAGGCGTCGGCCACCGCGACGTCGAGCCTGTCGTGGAGTTCCTTCAGGATCAGCACCAGCCCGTCGTCGAAGATCCGCCGCTCGGCCGCCTCGAGATCGGCGGGGGCGACGCCGGCGCGCAGGCGCTCGAGCACGTTGTAGAGGCCGGTCAGCGTCAGATGGGGATGGTCCGCCAGCACCCGCTTGCGATGGGCGTCGAGCTCCTCGGCGAGCCCCCGGATGCGCTGCTTGCGCAGGTCATCGGTCGCCGGGAAGGGGAAGGGGTCGAATGTGCGGGTCTTGGTATAGACCGAGTCATTTCCGACCCCGAGCCAACCACCAGCCCTAGGCTCCAGACTCAATTGAGCCAATAGGCCACGACGGCTGCGAGATAGGCTGCACTGAGGAAGTTGCGGGCGAGTTTGTCGTACCTCGTGGCGATGCGGCGCCAGTCCTTCAGGCGGCACCACAG
>JAOTSD010000123.1 GCA_030247555.1 Siculibacillus sp.
CTTCTATGCAGATCCGGCGACGCCCGCGAGCCCGGCCGCCGTGGCGGCGACGACGCTCCAACCGATCGGCAGCCGTCCGAGCCGGTTGATGACCGCGGCGGCGACCGGCGCCCCGGAGATGCCTCTGCCGATGGTCGACGGCGGCACCGTGGTCCAGCCGAGCCGCATCGCCGCGGCGATGTCGGCGATCACCGAGACACCCGGTTCGGTGACCGGTTCGGTGGCTCCGGGCGCCACCCGGGTCCGCACCGTGACGATTGCGCCGGTCTCGGCCTCGTCGACCGCGGCCGCGACGACGGCCACGTCCTCCGCCGGGCGGCCCCTGCTGCCGCCGGTCCCCGGCGAGACGGCCGATCCCGCCGCCCCGGCGGTGCCGCGCATCGCCACCACGTCGAACCGGTCGACCTCGCGCGACATGCGCCCGCTCGACCTCCTCGGCTTCCGACGCATCGGTGCCGGCCGCGTCTGACGGTCTCCGCGGGGTTTCGTCCGTGGATCGCGCATCCGCCGCGATTTCCGAAACATGGTGAACCCGTCGTTAACGACCGGCGTGCCAACCTTCGTCACGCAACGGTCGTGATCGCCGTCGAAGCGCGTCGCCGGGTCCTTCCGGGCTCGGATCGCGCGACCCCGACGGGCGGTCCATCGCGAGTGTGGTGTGGCGAATGGTCGTCGATCGGTTCTTCACCTGGGTCGCGGAAGCGACGGTCGAACAGAAGCTCAGGGCGGTGGACGCGCTGGTGGCGGCGCTCGGCGACGCGCGCATCGGCGAGGATGTGCGCGAGGCGATCGAGGCGGCGTTGCTGCTCGTCGCCGACGATCCCGACATCGCGGTGCGCCGCCGTCTCGCCGCGGTCCTCGCCGAGGTCGACACCGCACCCCGCCATCTGCTCCTCACTCTGCTCGACGACCATCCGAGCGTCGCCGTCGCGATCGCCGCGCGGTCGCGGGCGTTGATCGACGCCGAGCTGGTCGACGTGGTCGCCCATGGCGTCGACGAGATCCGCCGCGCCGTCGCCGGCCGCGGTCGGGTCGGGCCCACGGTGGCCACCGCGCTCGCCGAGGCCGGCGACCGGGAGGCCTGCGTCACTCTGCTCGACAATCCGGGCGCCGACGTTCCGGCGATCGGCCTCGAACGCATCGTCGAGCGCTTCGGCGAGTTCGCCGAGATCCGCCGCGCTCTGCTCGCCCGGCCGCACGTGCCGATCACCGTCCGCCACCGGGTGCTGGAGAAGCTCGCCGAGGCGATGGAGAATCTGGTGGTGGTCAAGTCGTGGATGGGTCGGGAACGGGCCGAGGCGACCACCCGGGATTCGCGCGAGAAGGCGACCATCGCACTCGCCGGCAGCGCCGGCGACGCCGAGACCGTCGTGCTGGTCGAGCATCTGCGCCGCACCGGCCAGCTCACCACGCGCCTCCTGTTGCGCGCCGCCTGCATCGGCAACCTGCGCTTCGTCGAGGAGGCGCTCGCCCGTCTCGCCGACGTCCCCTCGTCCCGCGTCGCCGCATTGGTCGCCGACGGCCGCGAGAGCGCGCTGCGCGCCCTCTATCGCCGCGCCGCCATGCCTGATCGCGCTCGGCCCGCCTTCCATGCCGCCATCGAGGTCCACCGCGAACTCCTCGCCGAGACCGGCGGGTTCGACGGCCGCCCCGGCGATCGGGCGCGCTTCTCCCGCCGCCTCGTCGAGCGGGTGCTGACCCGCTTCACCGCCTTCGAACGGCGCGATTCCGACGACCTCTTGGTGCTGTTGCGCCGCTACGCCGCCGATGCCGCCCGCGATCACGTGCGCCACGTCATGACCGAGCGCATGGCCGAGGCCGGTCGGGCTCTGGCACCACCCACCCCCGCCGCAGTCGTCGCCGAGGAAGCCGCGGCCTCCGAGGGGGCGTCGACGACCGCCTTCGCCGCCGAGGAGACCGTCGAAGCGGCGCTCGCCGGCGCCGTCGCCGTCGAACTGGGCGTCGCTCTCGCCGACGAAGGCTTCGTCGACCCGGTCGTGGTGGAAGCCGAAGTCGTCGCTCCCGAAACCGAAGCTCACCACATCGAAGACGAGGAGGACGAGTTCGTCGGCCTCTTCGCCCATGTCCGCCCGGAGGACCTGCCGCCGGAATGGCTGGTCGACGAAGTGGCGCCGGAAGCGATCTTCGGCGACGACGATTTCCTCGTGCGCCGGACCGTCGTTTCGGAAGCGCGTGTCAGCCTGGGCGAGGAGACGCCCGTTTCGACCTTCGAGACGGCGGGGGAGATGGCCGAGGTGGAGACACTTTCCTCCGCGCCGATCCGCGACGCCGATGCGATGGCGATGGCCGAACCGGATCCGGGACCCGTTGTGGAAACGGCGGCCGAGGCGGAACCGGCCGAGGAGGCGTCCGAAACTTTCGTCGACGGATTGCGCGCCGCGCTCGACGCGGTGTTGCACCCGCCGCGCCGCGCCGCCTGAACCCGGAAATGCGAAAGGCCGGCGCGGAGCCGGCCCGGATCGCATCTTTGGCGTGGTCGGAGACCTCAGGCGGCCTTCACCACCCGGTCGAGAAAGTCGTCGGTCACCTCGTCGAGCCGTTCCGCGAGGAGTTGCGCCGTCGGCGAGGTGTCCTCGCGGGCGTTCTCGACGATGACGGCGCGCACCGATTGGACGTGCTGACGCACCAGTTCGCGCGGCATCATCGATACTTCGTCGATGCCGTCGAGTAGACGGCAGAGGCTGCCGGCGATGCGCCCGGCGACGGGAAAGCCCATGGTGGCGGCCTGACCCTTGATGTCGTGAGCGGCGCGATAGAAGGTGTCGCGCGCCTCCGTCTCGAAATCGGTGAGATCGGCGGCGGACCACAACATCGAGAGCCGCTGCGATTCCTCGCTCATCCAGGCGTCGAAGCTCGTCGCCATCCGAGCGAGGGCGGCTTCCGCCTCCTTCACCGGATCCTTGTCACCGGCCTTGGACGCCCGCTGACGGACCTTCTTGCGCAGGTCGGACGGCGGCTCCATGAACTGCGCATCGGCGCCGATCTCGATACCGTCGAAGGCTTCATCGGTCATCGCGTCGGCGACCTCCGGCTCGGCGGCCGCGATCTTGGATTTCTTGCCCATCGCACCCTCCGGAACGGTCCATCCCGCAACCCGCCGACACGTGTCGACGAGGCACGTCGATCCGCACCTTCCTCGCGGCGAGGATGAGCCCATCCCCTTAACGTTCCGTTCCCGGAAGGGGGCGACGGCGAGAGGACGCGTCCGGCCGGCCGCCGCACGCCCCCCGTTCACCCCGCGATCGTGGAAAGCGCTTCGGCGTCAATACTGGAATTGTTCGGCGAGGATGCGCTCTTCCCAGCTGTGTTCGGAATCGAACATCAGCAGGCTCTCCGACGCCTTGTCCTGCTCGACCGTGACGTCGCGGACGTCGCGGATCTCGGTGTGGTCGGCCGCTGCGCCGACCGGCCGCTTGCCGGCCTCCAGCACCTCGACGCGGATGACGGCGCGATCCGGCACCAGCGCGCCGCGCCAGCGCCGCGGCCGGAACGGAGAGATCGGGGTCAGCGCCAGGAGCGGCGCACCGAGAGGGATGATCGGCCCGTGGGCGGAGAGGTTGTAGGCGGTCGAACCGGCCGGCGTGGCGACGATCAGACCGTCGCAGATCAGCTCGTCGAGCCGCTCCTTGTCGTCGATCGAGATCCGGAGCTTGGCCGCCTGATAGGTCTGGCGCCACAGCGACACTTCGTTGAAGGCCCGCGCCTCGTGGAGTTCGCCGCCGGCGTCGCGCGCGGTCATCAAGAGCGGCCGGATGCGGGTCGTCTCGGCGCGTTCCAGCCGCTCGTGCAGGCCGCCGATGCCGAACTCGTTCATCAGGAAGCCGACGGTGCCGCGGTGCATGCCGTAGATCGGCTTGCCGGTGTTCATGAAGCGTCGCAGCGTCGCCAGCATGAAACCGTCGCCGCCCAGCGCGACGATGACGTCGGCCATGTCGGGCGGCGACGAACCGTAGAGATGGGAGAGATGCCGCCGCGCCTTCTCCGCCTCCTCGCTCGCCGAAGCGACGAAGGCGATGTTTTCGAACCTGCGATCGGCCACGGCCGTCGAACCCGTCATCGGTATCGTCTCCGCGCCGCCCGGTGGCGGGCGATCCGCCCGTCTCTCGTCGTCGACCCTTCGCGGCGGACGGCTTCCGGTCCATGCGGCGGCGCATGTGGCGAGGATAGATCCCACGCGACCCGGTCCGTGGTCAACGCCGGCGCTCGCCTCTGCGACGGAAGTCTCGACCGAGGCGTCGGCGGTTCGCGTCGGCGATGCCGAACCCGATTCGTCGCGAGACGCTCCCGAAACGCCGCAGGCCGCGCCGATCGCTCGACGCGGCCTGCGGGAAGGTCGGATGCTCCGGCGGTGAGGGGTCCTCTCGTGACGCGGAACGAACCGCGGCCCCTCCTCGCTCACCGCCGGAGCACGCCCGAACTCACGGCTTCTGGGCGCGGTAGCCATCGTGGCAGCTCTTGCAGGTCTTGCCGATCTCGGCGACCGCCACCTTGAGCTTGTCGACGCCCTGATCGGAGTTGGCGACCTGCGCCGCGGTGGCGGCCTTCATCGCGTCCATGGCCGCCTTGAAGCCGGCGGCGTCCGACCAGATCTTCGGCAGCGCTTCGGTGTCGCCGCCCTTGTCCGAGCCGGCCGGGAAGAGGGTGGCGATGTCGATGCCCGCCGCGGTCTGGGAGAGCGTCGTGGCGGCGGCCTTGGCGGCGGCGGCGTCGTAGGGGACCTCGCCCTTCACCATCTTGACCAGCACGCCGCCGAAGGAGCCGCCGATCGCCTTCATGGTCTTCTTGCGGGTCTCGATCGGGTCGGCGGCGAAAGCGCTGCCGACGGCGACGAGCGCGATCAGAGCGGCGGAAGCGACGGTGGTGGTGGCGCGGATGGACATGAACGATCTCCTTCGTCGTGAGCACCCGCCGGCCGGCTCGGGGCGACCGTGGGGGAATCCGTATTTGCACGAAGGACAATGCTGAGCCGCCCGCTCTCGTGCGACTCAAAGAAACGTGAACGATTCCAAACCCACTCGTGATCGCGGCGATCCCTGTCCGGGGACGACGAGGCATGCGTGCCGGCCCATCGACAGGCGCGACGTTTCGATCGATCCTCTCGGGCGAGATCCGGCGTGCCGTCCCGCGGCGCGTCGTTCGCCCGTGCCGAACGGAAGGACCTTCCGCCTTGCACTTCTCGTTCCTGTCGCTCCTGCGCGCCGCCTTCTCCGCCCATCGCGACTGGCCGGAGCAATGGCGTTCGCCCGGGCCGAAGCCGTCCTACGACGTGATCATCGTCGGCGGCGGCGGTCACGGCCTCGCCGCCGCCTACTACCTCGCCGCCGAGTTCGGCATCCGCGACGTCGCGGTGGTCGAGAAGGGCTGGATCGGCGGCGGCAACACCGGCCGCAACACCACGATCGTGCGCTCCAACTATCTGCTGGAGGAATCGGAGGCGCTCTACGACCACGCATTGAAGCTGTGGGAGAACCTGTCGCAGGTGCTGAACTACAACGTCATGTTCTCGCCGCGCGGCGTCATGATGCTCGCCCACACCACCCACGACGTGCAGAGCTTCAAGCGCCATTACCACGCCAATCGGCTCGCCGGCATCGACACCGAATGGCTGACGCCGGAAGAGGCGCGCGACTGGTGCCCGGGGCTCAACATCGCCCGGGACATCCGCTACCCGATCGTCGGCGCGACCTTGCAGAAGCGCGGCGGCGTCGCCCGCCACGACGCGGTCGCCTGGGGCTATGCCCGCGCCGCCTCGGCGCTCGGCGTCGACATCATCCAGAACTGCGAGGTCACCGGCATCCGCCGCGGCCTCGACGGCGCGGTGACGGGTCTCGACACCACCCGGGGGCACATCGGGGCGAAGAAGGTCGGTGTCTCGGTCGCCGGCCACACCTCGGTGATCATGGACATGGCCGGCGTCCGCCTGCCGATCGAGAGCTTCCCGCTCCAGGCGCTGGTCTCCGAACCGTTGAAGCCGATCATCTCCTGCGTGGTGATGTCCAACACCATCCACGCCTACATCTCCCAGTCCGACAAGGGCGATCTGGTCATCGGCGCCGGCACCGACCAGTACGTCTCCTATTCGCAGACCGGCGGCATGCAGATCACCGCCCACACGCTCGACGCCATCTGCGAGCTCTTTCCGGTGCTGCGCCGCGTGCGGATGATGCGCAACTGGGGGGGCATCGTCGACACCACCGCCGACCGCTCGCCCATCCTCGGCACGACCCCGGTGCCGGGGCTCTTCGTCAACTGCGGCTGGGGCACCGGCGGCTTCAAGGCCACCCCGGGCGCCGGCCATCTGCTCGCCGCGACGATCGCACGCGGGGAACCCCATCCGATCGCCGCCCCCTTCTCGCTCGACCGCTTCGCCCGCGGCCGGCTCATCGACGAGGCCGCCGCCGCCGCCGTCGCGCACTAGAGCGGTCCCGTTCCGGAGCCCTTCGGAAGGCACTTCCGACGGGTCCGGACCGCGAGAGCCGTGACCGCCCTTCCGGGACACGCATCGAGGACGTCCGCATGCTGCTGATCACCTGCCCCTATTGCGGCCCGCGCCCGGAGATCGAGTTCGCCGCCCGTGGCGAGGCCCACGTCGCCCGAGCCGCGCCGGATGGCGACGGCGAGGCCGTCGCCGCCTCGCTCTGGTTGCGGACCAACCCGAAGGGGCTGATCGCCGAACGCTGGCGCCACGTCGCCGGCTGCGGGCGCTTCTTCAACGCCGTGCGCCACACCGTCACCGACAGGTTCGTGACGACCTACCGGGTCGACGAACCGCGGCCCGACCTCGCCGCGCTCGCCGCCGCGGTGGGGGCACGAGGGGAGGGGGCACGATGAGCGCGTCCTTCCGCACCGCCTCGGGCGGCCGCATCGATCGGACGAAGCGGCTCTCATTCACCTTCGACGGCGTGCGCCTCACCGGCCACCCCGGCGACACGCTGGCCTCGGCGCTGCTGGCCGCCGGCGTCCGCCTTCTCGCCCGGTCCTTCAAGTACCATCGCCCGCGCGGCCTCGCGTCGGCCGGCTCGGAGGAGCCCAACGCCCTCGTCACGGTGATCCGCGACGACGGACGCACCACGCCCAATCTCGCCGCCACCACGGTCGAGCTCCACGACGGCCTCGTCGCGATCAGCCAGAACCGCTGGCCCTCGCTGAAATGGGACGTCGGCGCGCTCAACGATCTCTTCTCGCCGATCTTCGTCTCGGGCTTCTACTACAAGACCTTCATGTGGCCGAAGTCGTTCTGGAAGAAGGTCTACGAGCCGCGCATCCGCGCCGCCGCCGGTTTCGGCGAAGCGCCGCGGGCGGCCGATCCCGACCGCTACGCCAACCGCTTCGCCCATTGCGATGTGCTGGTGATCGGTGCCGGCCCGGCCGGCCTCGCCGCCGCCCGCGCCGCGGCGGACGCCGGCGCCCGGGTGATCGTCTGCGACGAGAACCCCGAATTCGGCGGCTCGCTCCTCGCCGATCCGGGCGCCGTGATCGACGGGATGCCCGGCGCGGACTGGGCCGCCTCGGTCACCGCCGAACTCGCCGGGCGCGAGACGGTGACCTCGCTGCCGCGCACCACCGCCTTCGGCTACTACCAGGACAACATGGTCGGCCTGCTCGAGCGGGTGACCGACCATCTCGCCGGCCCACCGCCCCACCTGCCGCGCGAACGCCTCTGGCAGGTCCGGGCGAAGCGCGTGGTGATCTGCGCCGGGGCGCTGGAGCGGCCGCTGGTCTTCCCCGAGAACGACCGCCTCGCCACCCTGCCGGCCGACGCCGCCCGTACCCTCCTCGCCC
>JAOTSD010000124.1 GCA_030247555.1 Siculibacillus sp.
CCCGGGTATCCGGTCCCCCGGTGGCTTCGGTCGGGTCCCGCGTGTCGGCGAGGGCGGGCGCTTCGTCGATCTCCCCGGCGAAGGCGGCCTCGCCGGCATCGATCCGCTCGTCCTCGGCGTGGAGGCGCGCCGCTTCGGCCAGCACCACCTCGGTGTCGTCCGGATGGGACGGAGGCGACGTCTCGGTCTCTTGCGCGGCTTCCGGGCCCGCGTCGGTCGCGACGCGCTCCCGTTGCGGCGGGACGAGAGTGGCGGGGCTCGCCGGTGCGGAGAGAGGAAGCTGCGCCTTCGCCGACTCGGCGACCGGATGCTCGACTTCGGAGCCCGGGGCGGGAGTGGCGAGGCGCAGACCCGTGGCGGTCGGATCGGGGATCGGCTCGTCGGCGCGCACCGTGCCGAAACCACGATAACCGGCGAAGACGCGGCCGCGGTCGAAGGCGGGGAGCGCGGCGAGATCGACGGGCAGGCGCAGCGCCTCACCCTCGATCGGCCAGGAGACGGTGCGACCCGACCAGGTGTCGCGACGTTCGAGTGCGGCGGTGACGCGGCCCTCGGGATCGAGCCCGAAGTCGGCGGCGACCTCGTTCCAACTGCGGCCGACGATCGCCGCGGCGCGCGGGCCGACGGCGGCGGCGAATTCCTCGGAAACGAGCGTGAAGCGGCGTTCGGCGTCCATCTGCCAGACGAACTTGACCGGACGATCGATGCGCCGGTGGCGGTAGCCCGAGAGGGCCGGTGCCGGCTCCACGTCTTCCTCGGCGGCTCCGCTCGGCTCCTCGTGCGTGGCGGCGACGACTTCGTCCGTGGCGACGGGCTCGGCGCCCGCCTCGGCGAGGCATTCGGGGGTGAGTTCGGGCGTGGTCTCCTCGAACGCGTCCTCGACGGCCGCGGTCACGGCGGGGCCGTCGCCGACTTCGACGGCTTCGCCGCCGGTCGGCGTCTCGTCGATCACGACCATCGCGATCGCTTCCGCCGCGGGCACCGGTGGTTCGAGGAGGGCCGCTTCGGCGACAGGAACGAACGCGGCCGGCTCCATCGGCGCGGCCTCGGGGGTCTCGATCTCGGCGATCTTCGAGTCGGCCGTCACGGCGAGCGACGCGCCGGCCACTTCCGGAGGGAGGGCCGTCGGTGGGACGGCCGCTTCGAGGGTCTCGGGTGTGGCTGGGGCGACCTTGGCGGGTTCCACGCCGGTCCGCGCTTCCGCGGCGCCGATGCCGTGCTCGGCGATCTCCGCGGCGTCCTCGGGTTCATCGGCGGTGATCGCGACCGGCGGTCCGACCCGCAGCAGGCGGCGCGGGTGGGCGGCGTCGCCGAGGCGCACGAGAGTGACGTCGTGGGCGTGCGTTCCCGTGAGGAAGCGGCGTTCGAACACCGCCTCGCCGTCGTCGGCGTCGAGCGCGGCCTCGATCTCCTCCTGCACGCCGTCGAGGGCGGTGTGATCGCCGAGCGCCACCACGACTTCGCCGTCGCCGTCGAAGAGGGCGACGAGGCCACCTTCCGCGGCGATGCCGGCGAGGCTCGCAGCCGGGTCGGCATCGGCCGGATCGAGGCGGGCGTTGTCGATGGTGACGAGGACGGTGTCGCCGGCGAGGCGGCGGAAGCCGGCCGACAGCAAAGAAGAGCGCAGTCCGTCGAAGAAGCGGATCAGTTCGCGGCTCCGCTCGCCGGGGCGCGCCGTGGCGGCGAAGCGGCCGAGCCGCTCCGCCAAGCGCGGCTCGAGCGTCAGCCGCGCGTCGAGGGTGCGGGCCGGAGCGATCTTCAAGAAACGGGCGCCGGCGGCATTGGCGAATTGGAGGAAGCGACCGTCGATCGAGACGACGAAGGTCGGGCGCGCATCGCCGATGGCATCGCCGACGCCGTCTTCGGCCAGAACCGGCCAGATCGCGTGCAGTTTCTCGCTCATCGCGTCCGCATACCCCACTCGACGACGTGCCCGGGACGGTTCGTGCAGATGTGGTGAAGATCCACGACACGTCGTCCGGTCCGGAAGCGGGGCGCCGATCTCTCCTGGTCATGGAGATGGGGACCGTCCGGTTCCGGGTCAGGCCGTCAACACTTCGTTAATATAGACGATGACGATGGGCGGTCCACCGGTCATGGGTGCGCGGCGGAGGCAATCGCCGCCGAGGGTTAATCGACGGAGGATCGCGAAGTGGAGATTCCTCTTCGCGCCGCAAAAATCATGTTGCAGTGCACAATGAAATTTGCTATCACCATGCCGTCGGCGGGGTTCGAGACCGGAACCGCCGGCGGGTGACCGGAGCTCACCCATCCAGGACACACGAGGCGACCGGCTGCCCACGCCGGCCCATGGAGACGACGATGGCTGCCGACAAGACCTTCGAGATTCCCGATCAGATCCGCACCTTCGCCGAGAAGAGCGTCGAGCAGGCCAAGAAGGCCGTGGACGACTTCCTCGCCGCCACCCATCAGGCCGTGGCCAAGGTCGAGGCTTCCTCCTCGACCGTGCAGTCCGGCGCGCTCGACCTCAACAAGAAGGTCCTGTCGCTCGCCGAAGAGAACATCGCTTCGGTGTTCGAGCACGCCCAGAAGCTGGTGCAGGCCAAGGATCCGCAGGAGATCCTCACGCTGCAGAGCGAGTATCTGAAGGCCCAGGCCGCTTCCTTCGGCGAGCAGGTCCGCCAGATCGGCGATGCCGCCGCCAAGACCGTCTCCTCGATCACCGAGAAGGTCACCAAGGGCTGAGTGCCCCGAGGCGCGAGCCTCGCGACGACGATTTCGACGGGCGGCGCGTCTCTTCGACGCTTCCGCCCGTCGCGCATTCCGAGGAGCGTCGGTCGTCGGGGACGAGCGTCCCGCTTACAACGAAAGGCGGAGCTCGTTGCCATTGTGCGATGCAATATTATGTTGCAATGCAGCACGCGCCGAGGTAAGTTCGACTTCGGACGGAAGGCTTTCCCCTGTCGCTTCCGTCACGTCGACACGTGAGGAGAACGGTCGGGTGTCACCCCGGGCGCCGCGAAGCGGGCCGCGGTGCGAGCCGGCCGCGATCGACCAGGAGACCCGACGCAGATGACCCAGGCCAAGACCCCGACCCGCAAGACCCCCGCCAAGCCCGCCGCCGCCAAGCCCGCCGTGGCCGCCGCCAAGTCCGAGCCCGCCGCCGAGGCGGCGCCGAAGGCGGAAGCCGCCGCCGCCGGCTTCGAGTTCCCGAAGTTCGAGCTGCCCGCCTTCGGGATGCCGAAGTTCGACGTTCCGAAGTTCGACCTCGGCGCGCTGCCGCAGGCCGAAATCCCGACGGTGTTCCGTGAGTTCGCCGAGAAGGCGGTGGCACAGGCCAAGGACGGCTTCGCCAAGCTCAGGGAAGCTGCCGAGGAGGCCACCGACGCCATCGAGGACACCTATGAGACGGCGCGCGCCGGCTTCGCCGAGCTCAACGGCAAGTCGATCGACGCGGTCAAGGCCAACAGCGACGCCGCCTACGGTTTCGCCAAGAGCATGCTGGCGGTGAAGACCTTCGCCGAGGCGATCGAATTGCAGTCGGCCTTCATGCGCCAGCAGTTCGAGGCGATCGGCGCTCAGGCCAGGGAACTGCAGGAGATGGCCGGTAAGGTCGCTTCCGACGCCGCCAAGCCGGCCAAGGACGCCATCGCCAAGTCGATGGAACAGCTGAAGGCCGGCCGCTGAGACCGGTGTGGCGATCGCCGTTCATCGGCGTGCACTCATCCGAGTCGCGCGCCGGTTCGGCGATCGTCGACGGCCGGCGGCGAGCGTCCGTCGAGCCGTTCCGCGCGACCATGGGCACGAGTGGTTCCACTCCGCTCTTGCCAAGGCGAACGTCATCCCCTATCAGGACGCCGTCGAGACCCGTGCAGCTGTAGCTCAGTTGGTTAGAGCGTCGGATTGTGGCTCCGAAGGTCGGTGGTTCGAGTCCACCCAGCTGTACCACTCGCCACGTTGAAATCATTGACGATCCGAAGCCGCCGCGAGGCGGCTTTCGTCGTTTTTGGGGGCACGCGCTGCCGCGCGGTACGGTGGAAGGCGGCGCGGGCAACGGGGCGGCCGTCGGGTAAAAGCCTGCGCGCCCGCGCCCGGGAGATCCCGATGGTGGTCGAGACCCGCGATCACCCGCGCCGGTCGGTGCGTTTCCTTCTCCTCGTCCCCCGGTCCGGACCGTGGTGGAATTTCGTTGCGACCTCCTCCGACGAAGCGCACTCTTCTTCTCGGCGCCGGCCCGCACCGGACGCCCAAGAGCCACCATGGCCGTCGTCGTTCGGGGGGTGCCCATGATCGCGCGTCTCGTCGCCGCAGTCTGCGTCGTCTGCGTCTCCTGCCTCGGGGCCGAGGCCTGCCGGCCGGCACCCGGCGCGGATCTCTCGGGGTGCGATTTCGCCCGGGCCAAGCTGGAGAGCGCCGACCTGCGCGGCGCGCGCCTCGACGGGGCCGATCTGCGTGAAGCCAATCTCAAATGGGCCAATCTCACCGGTGCCAGCCTCAAACGCGCCAAGCTCGGGGGCGCCGATCTCTTCCACACCATCTTCGACCGCGCCGATCTCGAAAGCGCCGATCTCTCCGGCTCCGACCTCTTCGGCGCCAACCTGATCGGCACCTCGGCGGTCGACGCGGATTTTCGCGGCGCCCATCTCAAGGACGTGTTGATGGAGGGGGCCGACCTCAGCCGGGCGAGGTTCGAGGGCGTCTACATGCTGCGCGCCGTGATGAGCGGCGGAAAGCTCGTCGAGGCGCGGCTCTCGGGCGCCAACATGGTGGGCGCCGATGCGGAGGACGCCGATTTCACCGGAGCCGACCTGACCCGGGCGGTGATGACCGGTGCGACGCTGCACGGGGCGCGGCTCGACGGCGCCGATCTCCACGGCGCCGATCTCTCCAATGCGGTCGGCGCCGACTGGTCGAAAGCGGCGCGCCCGCCTCTCACCGAGGCCGATGCGCTCGATCGCGGTCTCAACCGCATCCTCCTCGACCCGGAACGAACACGCTGAGCCGCCGCGCTCATCCGGACGGTGGGCGGAAGCGGGCGTCGGCGGCGTGAAAGTCGGCGAAGCCGTGGGCGCGGTGGACGACGGCGTGATCGGCTGCGGCCTCGCCGAGCGGGGCGAGAGTCCAGTCCCAGTCGTCGTCGGCGGGCGGCAGGCGGACGCCTTCGAGCAGGTCGTAGCGATCGAGGATCTCGCCGTTCCGGCCGACGTCGAGCCCCTCGTCGTCGCTCAGGAGACAGACGCGGGCGGAGAAGCGGCGCAGTGCCTCGAGATGCCCCTCGACGATGCGCCGGCCGAGGTCGGGGAAGCGGATGTGGGCGAGCCCGCCGTGCCGCCGCGCCAGCGCCACCGGGGTCAACGCCAGTTGGCTGAGGCAATTGGCCGAGATCACCAGATCGATGGTCGGATCGGCGCGGAATCGGGCGAGCGGGTCGGCGATGCCGGTGGCGCGGCCGAGCAGCAGGTCGGCGGTGCCGGTGACGTCGAGGTCGACGAGGCGGACGTTCGGGAAGCGGCGGGCGGCGAGGCGGATCGGCCAGAGATGGACGATGTCGACGAGGATCACCTTCTCGAAGGTGGCGGCGAGTCGCGGCAGCGACACGTCGCGCATCAGTCCCGAGCCGAGCACGAGGCAGGTGCGTCG
This sequence comes from Siculibacillus sp., assembly GCA_030247555.1. GTDB lineage: Bacteria > Pseudomonadota > Alphaproteobacteria > Rhizobiales > Ancalomicrobiaceae > CALBKH01. Next base: position 5,602 of record JAOTSD010000124.1, read on the forward strand.
CGCGGGGAGGCCGGCGATGGCGCGTTCGACCACCGCGCCGCACCGCGCCTCGTGCTGCGACCAGTCGGCGCGACAGCGTCGTGCCCGCGACCACAGGGACACCGCGGCGGCGAGATGGCCGGTGCGGCGGGCGTCGAGGGTGGCCGGGGTGAGGAGCCAAGCGAGCACTTCGGCGAGCATGGGATCGGTCCTCGCGGCGAATCGGTCCACAGAGCCTAGTCGATCGCGCCGGTGCGGGGGCGACGAACCGCGGTCGCGTGTGATAAGGCGTCGTGACGGCGCGGCGCGCGTCGAAGCGGACGAGGGTGCCGATGGCGCAGGTGAACGAGAACGGCGGGGTCGGCCCTTCCGGCGAGCCCGAGGCGAAGCCGGTGCGCGGCCACGACTGGCGCAAGCTGGTGCTCGAACTGGGTCCGTTGGCGTTGTTCTTCGCGGTCAACGCCGTCTACGGCAAGAGCCACGGGCTCTATCCGGCGACCGCCGCGTTGATGGTGGCGACGGTGGTGGCGTTGATCGCCTCCTGGCGGCTGATGCACCGGCTGCCGATCATGCCGCTGGTCTCCGGCGTGGTGGTGACGGTCTTCGGCGCGCTGACCCTGATCCTGCAGGACGAACTCTTCATCAAGTTGAAGCCGACCATCGTCAACCTGCTGTTCGGCACGGTGCTGATCGGTGGCCTCGCCTTCGGCAAGGCGCTGCTCGGCGTCGTCTTCGACGCGGTCTTCGACCTCGACGAGGAGGGCTGGCGCAAGCTGACGTTGCGCTGGGGCCTGTTCTTCTTCGTGCTCGCCGGCCTCAACGAGGTGGTCTGGCGCAACTTCACCACCGACGCCTGGGTGACCTTCAAGGTGTTCGGCATCATGCCGTTGACCTTCGTCTTCGCCCTGTCGCAGGTGCCCCTGATCCAGCGCCACGCCATCGAGACCGGCGAGGACGAGCCGACCGGTTGATCCCGCGTCAGTTCCGCGACAGCACCAGCCGGGCGGCGAAGCCGGTGAAGATGCCGGCGGTGGCCCAGTCGAGGCCGCGACGCAAGCGGGCGGAGCGGGCGAAGGCGCCGGACACGCGCTCGGCGCCGAGGATCAGCACGACGCAGACGGGAAAGCCGATCACCCCGTAGAGCCCGCCGAGCACGGCGAGTTTGGTCGTCGCGTGCGGGTCGGAGGCGGCGACGAACTGCGGCAGGAAGGTCACGAAGAAGAGTACGATCTTCGGGTTGAGGATGTTGACGCCGACGCCGACGAGGAAGGCGCGCGGCAACGACACGCTCTCGCCGTCGCCGCGCACCTCGAAGGCGGAGCCGTGGCGCAGCGTCTCGATCGCCAGGAAGACGAGGTAGGCCGCGCCGGCCCATTTCAGCGCCGCATAGGCGAAGGGCGAGGCGGCGAGCAGCGCCGACAGGCCGAGAGCGGCGAGGGCGGTGTGGACATAGAGGCCGACGGTGGTGCCGAGGAGCGCGGCGAGGCCGATGGCGCGTCCGCCGACGAGGGTGCGGCCGAGGAAGAGCGCCATGTCGGGTCCGGGGGTGAGGACGAGGACGATGACCGCCGCGCCATAGGCGAGGACGGTCGAGAGCTCCGGCAGGCGGTCGGCGAGTTCGGCGAACACGGAGGCGATCTCCCTCGGCGACGGGCTTTCGTCGCCACGCGCGCGAGAGTACATGTCGGGGCGGTGAACGGGGAGAGAGAATGGCGGACGGCAGCCGTGCGACGGAACTCGTCGGGGCCCTCGGCGCAGCGGCGCGACGGGCAATGGAGATGGCGCGGGCGCGGCCGGCGACGAGCGTCGCGATGGCGTCGGCGGTGGTCTCGGGTCTCGCGCTCGCCTTCCCCGGCATCGACGTCACGGTCGCCGCGCTCTTCCATCACGGCGGCGCGGGCTTCCCGGCCGATCGCAACGGCATCCTCCTCGACGTCCGCCACGCCGGCATGGGCGTCACCCGGATCGTCGTCGTCGGTCTCGCCCTCGCTTTCCTCGCCAAGCTCTTCGTGCCGATGCTCGCCCGGGCGATCCCGATGCGCCGGCTCCTCTTCCTCGCCACGTCGATGGCGCTGGGGCCGGGGATCGTCGTCAATTCGATCCTCAAAGAGTTCTGGGT
>JAOTSD010000125.1 GCA_030247555.1 Siculibacillus sp.
CTCCGCCGGTGCCGATCGTCACGGCGACCGTCGCAGCGCCGGCGCCTGAGACGTCGAGGTGGCTCACCGCCGTCGCGCCCGATCCGCCGCCGCCGGCGGCGGATCCGCTCGCGGCCGCCCCGCCGGCACCGCCGCCGCCGCCACCGCCGCCGACCGCGGCGACGAGGGCGAAACGAACACCGGCCGGTCGCGTCCAGGTACCGGTGACGGTGAACCAGTTCGTCGACTTCAGACGCCCACCGCCGGCGATGCCCCCGGGTCCCGGCAGCAGCTGGCCGGTCGCGGCGGCGATGCGCAGGGCGTCGATCCAGGCCGAGCCGTCGGCCGAGACCTTGAGGGCGAGGTCGTCGTCGCCGGTGAGCCCGATCTCGGCGCGACCGGACCAACCGGTCTGGAAGAGCAGCGAGGCTGTGTCGGTCGCGACTTCCTTCTCGATGGTCAGGCGCATGTCGCCGCTGCCGCCGTCGGTGGCGGTCTCGGCGGCGAAGAGCGCCGCCGGGCCACGCACCGCGAGCCGATTGGTGGCGTCCGGCTCGGTGCCGACACCGAGACCGGTGAGGCGGCCGAAGTGCCCCACCGCTTCGGCGAGCGGCGTCCAGGCCGACCCGGTCCAAACCACCGGCCGATGCTCGTCGACGAGCCAGACGCACCAGCCGACCCGCGGCGCGAGGAAGCTCCAGCCATCGGCGACGCGCAACGCGAGGTCGTCGGCGTGGCCGGTCCAGGCGCCGGACGGCGCGGCGGCGACGAGGTGGAGATCGCCCTCCACCGGGCTCGCCGGCGGGGCGGAGAGCGAGCGATCGAGAGCCACGGCCTGAACGAGAAAGTCGAGGGAGCGCAGGGCCTCGTTGTGGGTGACGTGCTTCTGCGCCTGGGCCGCCTCGATCAGAGGCAGACCCAATCGGGAGGTGGTGGACATGGGTGGGCTCCGGGTCGGAGGTGCCGGCGACCGGCACGGATGGCTCGCCGAGAAGGGGCGATCACAGATGGAAGACGCCCGACCGCCACATGCCGGGACCGACGATGGCGGAGAGCTGGGCGACGCGGACGGTGACGTCGACCGGATCCGGGCCGAGGCCGGCGTCGCGCTCGGCCGCCGGCCAGACGTAGGATGGCGCCGTCGTGTCGACGACGAACACGGTGGTCGCGCCGACGCGGAACTCGAGGCGATGGGCCTCCGTCCCCTCCGGCAGCGGGATCTCGCCGGCGCCCCAGGCATCGGCCCCGGGACCGCGCGCCCGACGCACCCAGGAGACGTGGACGTCGCCCGTCGCCGGATCGGTGGCGGCGCGCAGATGGGCCGGCGCCCAGGACATCAGGCCGCGGGCGGTCGGCGTGACGGTGAATTCGGTGTGGCTCGGCCGCGAATAGTCCTCGCTCGCCGGGCCGATGCGGAAAACCGCCTCGCCGCCGACGTCTTCGATGCCGACGGGCAAGGTCGGCAGGTCGTCGTCGAGAACGACGAAGGTCGCGCCGGCGGCGATCTCGGCGACGTCGTCCCAGACGTCCTCCGATCCGCCTTGGCAACGCAGCAGCGTCGACAGGCGCCAGGTGGAGGGGCCGATCATCTCGGCGCCGGCGTGTTGCAGCACCTCCCATCGGCCATCCGGGGCGCGGACGGCGACGCGTCCGGCACCGGCGAGGACTCTCGTCTCGCTCTCGGCGGCGAGCGTGCCTCGCCAGAGGGTGACGTCGAGCGTGGTGAAACGATCCCACGACGCCACCGGGCCGCGCCGCAACGACGAAGCGGTGACGCCGAGAGTGGCCGGTCGATCGATGGTGCCGACCACGGTCCATCCGCCTTCGTCGAGGCGGCGCCACAGGCCGAGCGCCCCCGGCCAGGGTATGGCGAAGGCGGCCAGCCACGGGCGATGGAGCACCGCGTCCTCCTGCGGGTGGGCGAGGTCGAGGACCACTGCCGCCGGCGCACCCCAGACCGTGGCGGGGCTGCCGCTGCGACGGCGCGGCACGGCGCGTACCGGACCGCGGAGGGCCGAATCGTGCGACCGCGCCTCGATCCGCCGGGCCGGACCGTCGGTGAGGCTCTCGATCGAAAGGCGCTCGGCCCGGCCGTCGACCACGAGGTCGACGAGGTCGCCGGGCTCGAGTGCGATCTTCGTCGGATCGACGGCGAAGTTCGCGGTGGTGCGGCCGGCCCAGGTGTCGGCGAGCCAGGCGTCGGCGACGCCGATCATGGTCTCGACCGGCGCGACGACGGCGAGGTCGGCCGAGGCGGTGCGTCGGACCCCGTCCTCGAGCCGACGGGAGGCGACGGTGGCGCGGCGATGGTCGAGGGCGGCGTCGGAGAAGGTGACGCTGACCTCGCCCGGCAACTCGCTCTCCTGGGCGCGGCGCAGGGTGACGTTCGCCCCCTTCTCGACCTCGACGCAGTCCTCGACCGGCAACTCCGCGTCGCAGCGGCGGGCGCGACCGGCGAATCGCAAGCCGGTGCCGGTGTCGTGCGCGTCGATGCCGAAAGCGGCGAGGAGGGGTTCGAGCGCCTCACGCGCCGACATGCGGCGATCGACGACGTAGCCGTCGACGTGACCGGCCACGGCGCGGAAATCCGGGGCCTCGATGCCGTGATCGGCGAGGATGGCGGCGATCAGTCCCTCGAGGCTCGTCCCCCCCAGCCGTCCGTTCAGCCAGTGTCCGGTGGCCCAATCGTCGCCGTCGGACCACACCTCGGTCTCCACCGGGAAGGCCGGGAAGGGGCGAGCGTCCCAGGTCCACAGATGGATGCCCTCCGGTGCGATCATCGGGGTGCCGTCGAGCGGCGACGGCGGGACCGCGCCGGGGTCGATCTCGGCGTTCCAGTGGTCGAGCACCACCTCGAGAGTGCGGCGCTGGACGAGGTCGTCGCGGCTGCCGATCGAGAACCACGGCCGCCGGCTCTCCGACGACTTGGGGTCGGGGAAGACGTTGGGCTGGTTGGACCCGAGATCGACCGCCGGACAGCCGAGTTCGGTGAAGCGGATCGGCTTCATCCCCGCCACCCAGGCGGTCGGGCTCGCCACCGCGACGCCGCCGGGGCGATCGAAATAGAGGTTCGACCACCAACCGGCGAGGTCCTTGCGCCGGAAGACCCAAGGTTCGGCCCGGGCGCCGTCGGTGATCGGCAGGCGGATCTGAGCGCGCCGGCCCGCCTCGTCGGCGTAGTACCAATCGTAGGCCTCGCCGCCGGTGATGCGGGCGTCGAGATGGGCGCGGTCGGTGGGCAGATCGGCGAGATCTTGGTCGAGGTAGTCGCCCGGCCGCCAATCGGTGAGGGGGAAGTAGGCGTCGATGCCGACGAAGTCGACGTGCGGCGAGGCCCACAGCGGATCGAGATGGAAGATCACGTCGCCGGAACCATCGGTCGGGTGATGGCCGTTCCATTCGCTCCAATCGGCGGCGTAGGAGAGCTTCGTCGACGGCCCGACGACGGCGCGGACGTCGGCAACGAGATCGACGAGCGCGGCGACGAAGGGGTGGCTCCCCCCCTCCCCGCGCACCGCGTTGAGACCGACGAATTCCGAACCGATGAGCAAGGCCTCGACGCCGCCGGCGACGTTCGCCAGCGTGGCGTAGTGGAGGATCATCCGCCGCCAGCTCCATTCCGCCGGCCCCGAATAGGCGACACCGCCATCGGCGACGGTGAAGTCGCCGGGTGCGGCGGTGCCGACGAAGGCGGCGATCTCGGCCGCGGCGGCGGCGGTGCCGTCGGGCGAGCCGGGGGTGCCCGGCGCCGGGTGGCAGGTGATGCGTCCGCGCCAGGGGTGGGCGGGTTGTTCGATCCCGCCGTGGGGATCGGGCAGGCCGTTGCCGGCCGGGATGTCCATCGACAGGAAGGGATAGAGCATCACCTCGATGCCGCGCGAGCGGATCTCGGTGATCGCCTCGACCACCGCGGCGTCGGCGGGCGTGCCACCGTAAGCGGGACGGCCGTCGATCGCGGAGACGAGGGTGGCGACCTCCCGCTCCAGTCCGGCGACCGACCAGACGAGCGGACGGGTCGTCTTCGACGCCTGCTCGACCCGCGGCTCGACCCGACAATGTCCGGCGCGCAGATCGTCGCCGAACCAGGTCACGACCAGGGCGATCCGCTTCAGGTTCGGGCAGAGGCCACAGAGTTCGTCGAGGGCGGCAACGAAGTCGGTGGCGGCGTGGCGGACGTGGCGGTTCTCGCTCTCGGTGACGCCGGGTGCGACGGAGCGGGTCACCGCGGTGGTGGCGTAGCCGAACTCGGTGCCGCCCGGGATGATCGTCACGGCGCGGACCTTCTCCTCCAGCCGGTCGACGACGCGGATCACTTCGAAGGAGAGCTGCGGGATACGGTTGCCCCAGTCGTCGAGGGGGAAATGCTCGAACACGACATGGGCGATGCCGCGATAGGCCGGGGCCGCGCCGCCCTGCTTGGCGAGGATCAACGCGTCGGGCTCCTGGTCCTCACCGCCGAGGTGGACGCGGACGGTGAGCGCGGAGGTGTCGAGCAGGGTGCCGTCGGCCCAGATGCGGCCGACGTGGTGGATCGGTCCCTCGCACAGGGCGACGGCGAAATTGGCGTGGTAGTGCCAAGTCTTGACCTTCGGACCACCCTTGCCGCCGCTCTTGGTGGCGCTCTCCTCGTGGCGGGTCGCCCAGATCAACTGACCGGCGAGGCGGGCCCGGCCGTAGACGCGCGGCACGTCGTCGCCCTCGGTCGAACTCGACACGTCGAGGTCGGAGAGCCGCGGGCCGGAAACGCCGGGCAGCGTCGAGCGGATCAGCGTTCGATCGACGACGTATCCGGCGATGCCGCCGATCGCCTGGCCGACGAGCGCGGCGGCGCTGCCGAAGACGCCGCCGAGGGCGCCACCGGCGGCGGCGAGAAGAAGGGTCGCCATGGGAGGAACCTCGAAGGCGGAAGGGTTCGGTCACGTCTCGGAGGCGTCCGTCACCCCGGGGAAGGCGAAGGCGGCGGCGAGGCGGCGACGCCACCAGGGGCCGAGCGGGCTCTCCACCACCGCCATCCCCTCGTAGGCGTGGACGAAGCGGGCGGGGGCGACGAGCACGCCGGCGTGCTTGGCCGGCAGATCGGAGCGCCAGCGGAAGAGGACGACGTCGCCCGGGCGGGCGACGTCGACCGGGACGGCGACGAGGTTGCGACGACCGGCCTCGATCATCGCCTCCCGGCGGCTCGCCTCGGCCCAGTCCGGGGCATAGGGCGGGATCGGCTCGGGTTCGTCGCCGTAGAACTCGCGCCACAGGCCGCGGACGAGGCCGAGGCAATCGCAGCCGGCGCCTTCGAGCGAGGCCTGATGGCGATAGGGCGTGCCGATCCAGCGCCGCGCCGCGGCGACGATCGCCTCGCGGGTCGGCGGGAGGCGATCGGCGAGGTCGATCTGGGTCATGGCACCAGGGCTCCGCCATCGGCGGGACCGCCGGCCGCCGGCGAGGCGACGAGGAAGTCGTTGCCGGGGATGTGGGGAAAGCCGCGGAAGGCGGCGGCGTTGGCGAAGCGGTCGCGGCAGGTCTCGAAGCGCTTGTCGCAGCCCTCGGTGACCGTGGCGGTGTCGCCGAGGGCGATGTCGGCGGTCATGGTGCGCCAGAGCTCGATCTCCACCGTGCCGGCATCGACGCGGTGGACCTTGATCTCGCTCGACCGCCCGGCGCAGGCGCCGGACGTGAAGACCAGACGGCCGCGATCGAAGCGACCTTCGGGAAAGCCGTCGAGACCGGAAACCGCGACGTGGCGCCGCGCGGTCGCGGCGACCACCGTGACCGGGTGGGCGAGGAGACCGACGCCGCAGCGCGCATCGCCGAGGTCGGCGTCGCAGCGATGCTGGAACAGGCGCCCGCGCGGTGCGTCGAGCGCATGGGCGGCGGAGCGGATCTCGGCGCGGAAGGCGCCGTCGAGACGGGTGATCTCGCCGACGGTGCCCTCGCGCAGCCGCAGGCGTCGCGACGGATCGCTCCAGTCGACGAGGTCGATCTCCACCGCCGCCCCGTCATAGAGCCCCGCCTCGATGTCGTCGGCGGTGATCGCATCCGAGGTCAGGGCGCCGTCGGCCTCGAGGGTGCCGACGGAGAGATCGGCGCGCGACACCGCCTCGCTCGCCGAGAAGCCGGTCGCCGCCTCGTGGCCGACACCGTCGTAGGTGAGCGTGCGATCGTGGTCGGTGAAGCCGAGGACCGCGCCGTCGCGTCGGCGAATGCGCCAGCAGGTGGCCAGAGTGGTGACGCCCGAGGCGAGCGCCTCGGCGAGAGCGGGAGGGAGAGTCTTCACGGGCGGATCTCGACGAGCGGGATGGAGGGGATCTCGCCGGCGACGAAGGCGGTCATATCGACCCGGATCTCGTCGGTGTCGAAGCGAACCGGAACGAGGAAGCGGAAGCCGGCGGTGACGGCCGCACCGGATGCGGGTACGTGGCCGGGAGCGAAAGTGACGACGCCGCCGGTGGAAACGGTGAATTCCGTGCCGGCCGCCTTTTCGGATCCGGCGACGGCGACGCGGACCGAGCCGGCGACCGGGCGGACGATGGGCCGGACCCATTCGCGACCACCGCTGGCGTAGCGCTTGACCAGGGCGAAGTCGGCGGTCGCACCGTCGCCGGTGCCGATCGTCTGGTCGCCGGCCGCCGGTTCGCGCGACCGCGGCGAGGAGCGATCGTCGATCGGGTCGCGCCACAGGAAGCCGTGGAGCCGCCCGCGCCGCGCCTCGAAGAAGCTCAGCACCTCGTGCAGATCGTCGAGCGAACGAACGCCGGAGCCGGCATCCCAACGGCGGCGCGAATCGGCCCAGCGGGTGTTGCGCACCTCGCGTCCGGAGCCGAGGGCGACGATCTCGGTGCGCCGCTCCGGCCCTTCGGTCGCCCGCAGCGACACGGACAGCGGAAAGACGACCTCGTCGAAACCGGAAGTCTCGGGCATCGTCGCGAACCTTTCCTTGTTTGATTTTCCTCAACGACGGTCCGGTTCGCGCCGGGTAACCATCGCCTCGACACCAAGCGAGAGACGTGATGCCCCATTCGCAGCATGCGCTCGTCGAGGAATTCCCCGACCGCGCCGAATTGATCAGGTCGCTGATCCGTGCCGATGACGAGTTCGCGGCCGCAGCGGTCGACTACAACGAAGTCAACGGCGAGATTCTCCGGATCGAGGCGGAGATCGAGACCACTTCGGACGAGTATCTGGAGACGCTGAAGAAGAAGCGCCTGAGGTTGCTCGACGACATCCACGAGAAATTGTCCCACAACGGAAACACCGGAACCTGAGCCCCTCCTCGTTGGGTCCGGTGTCAGAGCCCGCGCCGTCCCCGTCCGACGGCGCGGGCCAACATTCCCGTCACCTGCGCCTCGGAGCGGCGGAAGCTCGCGAGATCGGGCGTGGTGATGTTGACGGTCACCTGCGTGGCCGTGCCGCCCGCGGCCGAGACGCCGAGGCGGCCGCCGGGTCCGCGAGCGAGCGGCAGGATCGCCTCCGCTCCCGCCTCCCCCATCAGTCCCGTCGTGCCGCCGGCCATCGGAAAGTAGGTCGGGGTCGAGACTATAC
>JAOTSD010000126.1 GCA_030247555.1 Siculibacillus sp.
TCGGCCTCCTCGAATTTGCCGATGCGTCGGGCCACCGCTCCGGTGAAGGCGCCCTTCTCGTGGCCGAAGAGCTCGCTCTCCAGCAGAGCCTCGGGAATGGCGGCGCAATTGACCGCGATGAAGGGCTTGTTCGATCGATTCGACTTGCGATGGACGTGGCGGGCGAGCACTTCCTTGCCGGTGCCGCTCTCGCCGGTGATCATGATCGAGGCGTCCGACGGGGCGATCTGATCGGCGAGGCGGACGACGCGCGCCATGGCCTCGTCGCGGACGATGAGATCGCGGCCGTCCTCGGTCACCGCGGCGAGCACCGCGGCGATGAGGTCCGGGTCGGGCGGCAGCGGGATGTATTCCTTCGCGCCGGCGCGGATGGCGCCGACCGCGGCGCGGGCGTCGGAGGCCACGCCGCAGGCCACCACGGGCACGTGGATGAGTTCGCTCTCCAGCCGCTTGATCAGGTCGGCGACGTCGAGCGCGACGTCGATCATGATCAGGTCGGCACCGCGCCCGGAGCGCAATGTCTTCAGCGCCACTTCGTTGGAATCGGCATGGGTGACGGCGGCGCCGCGGTCGATGGCGATGCGCGAGGCGACCGCGAGCTGGCCTCCGAGCGTTCCGATGATGAGGAGCCTCATGTCCTTCTCCTCATTTGTCCGACTTGATGATCTCGGTCATGGTCACGCCCAGTCGATCCTCGACCAGCACGACCTCGCCGCGCGCCACCAGTCGGTTGTTGACGTAGATGTCGATCGCCTCGCCGACCTTGCGGTCGAGTTCGAGCACCGTGCCCTGTCCGAGCTTGAGCAGATCGGAGACCTGCATGCGGGCCTGCCCGAGCACGGCGGAGACCTTCACCGGCACGTCGAAGACCGCCTCGAGTTCGGCGGCGGTGTGAGCGACCATGACGTCGTCGTCGAGGCGACGGCCGTTGGCGGCGGCGCCCATGTCGTCTAGGGCGAGGCCGGAGCGGGTCGGATCTTCGGCGGGGGTGCTCATGGCTGGTCTCTCCCGGAACCTTCGCCGCCGTGTTCGGCGACGGGATCGGTGTGCGGCGTCAGATGACTCTCGGAGGCGCGGGCCTGGAACCAACGGTCGATCGCCGCGCCGATCTCGGCGTCGAGACGAGCGGTGTCGCGCAGGATACCACCATCCGCCCATTCGATGCGGCAGTCGCCGCGCAGGACGTCGTCCTCGCCGAGGATGACGATGCGGCCCTCGAAGCCCGTTTCCCGCGCGATGCGGTCGACGTGCGGCTTCAACCCTTCGGCATCGACCGCGGCGAGGCGGACGACGAGATGAGGCGCCTTGCGCAGCGGTCCCAGGCAATCGGCGAGCAACGCCCGGATCTCGCCCAACGGTTCCCGCTCGACCAGCGTCGCCGCGAAGCGGCGGGCGGCGGTGACCGCGAGATCGACGGCGCGCCGCTCGATCGCCAGCCGTTCGGCGTCGAGCGCGCCGAGCAGGGCGCGCGCGGCATCGGCGAGCGCCGCCGCTTCGTCGGCGAGCCTTTCGGCCGCCCGCGCCTCGGCGTCGTTGCGACCGGCGACGAACCCGTCCTGGCGCCCTTCCTCGTAGGCCTCGGCGCGCACCCGCTCCTCGAGCGCCACCATCTCGGCGAGATGTTGGTCGAGATCGATCGTCGGGCGCGGCGGTTCCGCCGGCGCCGGGGGTGGCTCGGGCCGGGTGAAGTCGAGATCGAAGAGGAAGCGGGCTGGTGTCGCCATGATGTCGCCGGGCCCGTCAGTAGACGAGCTCGTCCTCTCCCTTCGACTTGGTGACCATGATCTCGCCCTTGGCGGCGAGGTCCTTGGTGATGTTGACCATGATGCCCTGCGCCTCGTCGACGTCGCGCAGGCGCACCGGGCCCAGAGCCTCCATGTCCTCCTTGAGCATCGAACCGGCGCGCGTCGACATGTTGGCGAAGAAGAAGTCGCGCAGGCTCTCGGAGGCGCCCTTGAGGGCGATGGCGAGCTTGTCCTTCTCGATGTTCCTGAGCAGCGTCTGCATGCCGCCGGCGTCGAGCTTGCCGAGGTCCTCGAAGGTGAACATCAACGACTTGATCTTCTCGGCGCTATCGCGGTTCTCCTCCTCGAGCGCGGTGATGAAGCGCGCTTCCGTCTGGCGGTCGAAGGAATTGAAGATGTCGGCCATCAGTTCGTGGGCGTCGCGGCGCGAAGTGTGCGACAGGTTCGACATGAACTCGATCCTGAGCGTCTGCTCGACCTTGTCGAGCACCTCCTTCTGCACCGCCTCCATCCGCAGCATGCGATTGATGACTTCGAGTGCGAATTCCTCCGGCAGGATGGCCAGCACGCGGGCGGCGTGATCGGAGCGGATCTTGGAGAGCACCAGCGCCACCGTCTGCGGGTATTCGTTCTTGAGATAGTTGGCGAGCACGTTCTCCTGAACGTTCGACAGCTTCTCCCACATGTTGCGGCCGGCCGGCCCGCGGATCTCCTCCATGATGGCGTTCACCCGCTCGGGCGCCAGGAACGACATCAGGATGCGCTCGGTCGAATCGTAGTTGCCGGTGAGCGAGCCCTTCGAGGAGAGCTTGGTGACGAAGTCGACGAAGAGATGCTCGAGCATCTCCGGCGACACCGGACCGAGCTTCGACATGGCGAGAGAGATCTGACGGACCTCGAGTTCGTCGAGGCGTTGCCAGATGTCGCGGCCGTGTTCCTCGCCCAACGCCAGCAGGAGCACGGCGGCGCGCTCGGCGCCGACCAGTTCGCGGTACTTCTCGCCGGCGTTGATCTGCAGGCCGGGAGCCTGTCCGCCGTTGCCCTGATTGCTGCGTGCCGGTAGCGCCATCCCTCGTCCTCACGCCGCTTCGTTGAGCCAGGAGCGGATGATCATCGCCGCCTCGTTGGGGCTCTGCTGGATCATCTCGCCGATCTTCATGATCGAACCCGCCTGCACCGCACCGAGGGCCTTGGCCTCCTCGAGACGCATGTGGCTCGGGTGAATCGCCGCGTCGCCGCCCTCACCGCCGCCCGCCGCGCCGCCCGCCGCACCACCCGCCGCGCCGCCGGCGCCGCCCGCCGCCCCGCCCGCGCCACCGGCGAGCAGGGCCTCGAGCGAACCGCTCTCCCCGACCGGGACGAGAGCACCGCCGGCGCCGGCCAGCGCCATTTCGGGCGCCATCATCCGATTGAGCAGCGGGCGCACGGCGAAGAGCAGGACGAGCAGCGTCATGATCACCAGCGAACCGAGCTCGATGAGGCGCATCATGTCCTCGCGATCGAAGTCGAACAGGGACGCGAATCCGGTCTTCTGGTTCTCGAGCGGCAACGAGGCGGGAGCTTCGGCGAAACGCAGGTTGACCACCTCGACCTGATCGCCGCGGGTCTGGTCGAAGCCGATCGCCGAGCGCACCAGCGCCGAGATGCGATCGAGGTCGGCCTGCGGACGCGGCTGGTAGGTGACTTCGCCGTTGGCGGTGGTGGCATAGACGCCGTCGACGAGCAGCGCCACCGAGATCTTCTTGATGCGCCCGGCTTCCAACACCTCGGTGCGGCTGGTGCGCGAGATCTCGTAGTTGACCGTCTCCTCGGAGGTATTGGAGGCCTCCTTGTCGGCGCCCTTGCCCTGATCCTGGCTACCGCCCGGCACCTGATTGGCCACCGTCACCGCCTTGTCGCCGGAGACGTTGGAAGAGCTCTCCTCCTTGGTCTGGGTGGACCGGACGACCTGTCCGTTCGGATCCCAGGTGTCGGAGGTCTGGGTGACGCGGTTGTAGTCGAGGGTCGCCGAAACCCGGACGCGGGCCCGGCCCTGACCGACCACCGAGGCGACGATCGACTCGATCTGGTTCTCCATCCGCTGTTCGAAGGCGGAGGTGCGCTCCTGCAGCGACGAGGCGACGAGGCCCTCGGCGTCCTCGCCCTGACCGGAGGCGAGCAGCCGCCCCGTCTCGTCGACGACCGAGACCCGCGACGGCTTCATCCCCTCCACCGCCGCGGCGACGAGATGCTGGATGGCGCGCACCTGCGCCGGATCGAGGGTACCGCGCAGCTTCAGCGCGATCGAGGCGGTCGGTTCGCGCTTGTCCTTCTGGAACACCTGCCGTTCGGGGATGACGAGGTGGACGCGGGCGGTCTGCACCCGGTCGATCGAACGAATGGTGCGCGACAACTCGCCTTCGAGGGCGCGCAGGTGGTTGATGTTCTGGACGTAGGACGTGGTGCCGAGGCCGTCCGCCTTGTCGAAGATCTCCCAGCCGACCGAGCCGCCGGCCGGGACGCCCTTCTCGGCGAGCTTCATCCTGAGCCGCAACACCTTGTCCTTCGGCACCAGGATCTGGGCGCCCTCCTGACGCAGTTCGTAGGGGATCGCCTGGGTCTCGAGATCCTTGACGATGGCGGCCGAGTCCTGGACCGAAAGATCGGAATAAAGCGGCGCCATCGCCGGCTGCGACACCTTCACCGCGATGAAGGCGAAGAAGCCGAGCGTCACCATGGCCACCACCGCCATGGCGGCGAGCCGGGCCGGACCGAGTTTCTGCAGGAACTCCAGAGCGCCGTTCACGGGTCCACTGTCCTCGTGTCGCGGGGTGGGCGGGTCGGACCCGAGGGGGAGGGTCCGACCCGGATTCCGGGTGACTCATGTTCCGCGCTCCCCGCCGGACGAGTCCGGGCGACCGGGAGAGCCGGGACGGTCCGCGACGAGGGCCCGGTGGGGACGGGAGAATCCTCGCGACGATCCGCTGGGCAAGAATTTCCCAGTGGATGGTAAACGGGAGGTTAACGCGCCGTGTGGAAGCGGCACGACAGGGCGGTCCGATCCGCGAAAGCGGCGAAGAAACCCTTGCCGGCTCGGCGAAAATTGCCCGGTGACGCTAACCGGAATTCCGCGACGGCCCGCAGCGGCGGCGCCGTCACCGCCTCACGCACCACATCACATGGTGGTGCGCGCGCCGGCATCCGCCCATCGGGTGCGCCGAAAGCGAGACGGGGCCGACCTCGCGGTCGACCCCGTCTCGAAAGGCGGCCCCCCCGGAAGGGAGTCGTCACTGACGATATTGCTGGATTCGCGTCGTCCTGAGGCCGGCGAGACCATGGCGATCGATGGAGTGCTGCCAGGCCAAGAATTCTTCGACGGTCAAGGTATAGCGATTGCAGGCTTCTTCGAGGGACAGAAGTCCCCCGCGGACGGCCGCGACGACTTCCGCCTTGCGGCGGATCACCCAACGCTTCGTTCCCTGCGGAGGCAGGTCTGCGATCGTTAGCGGGCTGCCATCGGGCCCTATGACGTATTTCACACGCGGTCTGAACTGATCGGTCATCGTACTCTCACACATTCGATGCGATCACATCGAGAGTGAGAGTAGGGCCGCCGCCTTAAAATATGGCTAAACGCGGCCGGGCACGCGATTTTTTCTCTCCGACCCTTCGCCGGGTCTCGAAAGAGCGCGAAAATGCGCCGGTTTCGGATGGCTCCGACCCCGGCGCGAGATGCGCGACACCCCGTCTCGAGCGCTTCGTCAGCTCGCCGATTTCACCGATTTGACCAGATAGGCGCTGACCAGTTGCCCGCCGATCGACAGCATCGGCGTCGTCCCGGAGAAGTCGACCGCTTCGACCGTACCGGTGGTCTCGGAGGTGTATTTGACCGCTTTGCCGGAGGCGTCGGTCCCCGTGATCGAGATGGTGTAGCTGCCCGCCGGCGCCACGCCGCCGGTGTCGGTCTCACCCGACCACTCGAAGGCGCCCTCGCCGGCGGCGAGCTTCTGCACGGTCGTGTAGACGGTGTTGCCCTCGGAATCGTGGATCTCGATGGTGGCGGCGGACGCCGCCGCGGAACCGCTGAAGTTCCAGGTGGCGGTGCCGTTCGTCAGGTCCGCGGTGGAACTGTCGACGGTCACCGACTTGCCGACGTAGCCGACGAAGGAGAGCGCGCTCTGGATCGCGAACATCGATTTCAGATCGGTGAGCGACTGGTTCGCCTTGATCTGCTGTTCGACGGCCGAGTACTGCACCAGTTGCTGGGTGAACTGGGAGCTGTCCATCGGGTCGAGCGGGCTCTGGTTCTGCATCTGCGTGACCAACAGCTGCAGAAACATCTGGTAGTTGCCGGACAACGCCGAAATGTCGGAATTCGACGTCGAGGTGTTGGTCGCGGCGGAAACGGTGCTGATCGTCACGGGACATGCCCTCCCGATATCTACGCGTCACGTACTCGGATGCCGGCGCGCGGACGCGCCGACGGTCGTTCGGTCAGACCCGGAGGTCGATGCCCCCGGCGCGCGCCGGGCGCTGGGCGAAGGCGGCGATCGCCGCCGTGGCGCTCTCCTCGTCCGTCGGGGCCGAAGCCACGGCGCCGCGGTCGGCCAGTTCCTCGTAGGCGCGCCGACCCTGGTCGCCCCAGCCGCTCGCCTGTTCCTTCAACGAGAACTGCAGGCCCGAGGACGAGACGTCGAGGCCGGCGTCGGTGAGCGAGCGCTCGAGTTGGCGCTGGTCGCGCAGCATCAGATCGAGCGTCTCGGTCCGTTCGACCACCAGATGCGCCCGCACCTCGCCGGAGGAGCGAACCTCGATGCGGACGTCGACACCGCCGAGTTCGGCCGGCGACAGGCGGATGTCGAAGCGGCTGTGGCCGGAGCGGCTGCGTTCGGCGACCGCTTCGGCGAAATGGGGGAGCGACACGGCGCGGTCCGCCTCGCTCGACGCCTCGCCCCGACCGGCATCGGCGACCGGGGCCATGGCGAGCGGACGGTCACGACCGCCATCGGCCACCATCGGCGGAGCCGGCGGTTCGGCGGCCGAAGCCGTCGTGTCGGCGGCGTCGGAACGCTCGGCCGACTCGATGGCGGGAGCCGAGGCTTTCGCCGTCCTGTCGCGAACCGCGACGGCCTCGTCGCCGGCACTCGCGTCCGGATCACCCGGCCCATCGGTGGCGACGGGAGCCGCCCGGGTCGTCGCGGCGCTGGTCGCCGTGGCGGCCTGCGACGGAGCGGCGGCGGAGCGGGCCGGATCGCTCGACGGGATCGCGGCGCCGTCCTGCCCCGGGACCACCGTCTCGCCGGAGACGGTCGTGACGCCCGCGCTCGCCGGGTCCGCGACCACGGAGTCGCCGGTCGCGGTGACGGCGGCGGCGGTCGAGGTGGTCGGGGCGGTCGCAGCGGTCGAGGTCGTCGTGGCCGCCGCCCGAGAGGCGGGGCCGGTCGCGGTGAAGCGGGCGCGTGTCTCCGCCGTTGCGCCGGACGCTCCGGCGGCGGCGAGGACCGTCGCGATCGCCGGTGGCAGGCGCGGATCGGTCGTCGACACCGCCGTACCGATGGTGCCGGCGGCGGCGGAACCGGCCTCGGCCGCCGTTTCGGCGCGGCCGGCGGGGGGCGCCGAAGCCGCGGTCGTGGGTGCGGAAGCGGCGCCGCCGGTGGGGGCGGAGGCGGCAAAAGTCAGGACGATGGGCGGC
>JAOTSD010000003.1 GCA_030247555.1 Siculibacillus sp.
ATCGTCGTCGTTCAGTGCTGCTTCTGGTCTACGCACCGGCTTCAGCAGCACGTGCTTCTTCTTGCCCTGGGAGAGCTTGATCACGCCGTCGACGAGGTCGGCGGTCGAGAGCGTCATCCGCTCGCCGGCGACCGCGACGTCGTTGACCTTGAGCGCACCGCCCTGCACCGCGCGGCGGGCTTCGCCGTTCGAGGCGGCGAGGCCGGCGCGGACGAAGGCGGTGAGGACGCCGAGGCCGGCGGAGAGCTCGGCCGACGGGATTTCGACGCTCGGCAGGTCGGCGGCGAGCGCCCCTTCCTCGAAGGTCTTGCGAGCGGTCTCGGCGGCGCGGTCGGCTTCGGCGCGGCCGTGGACGAGGGCGGTGATCTCGGTGGCCAGGATCTTCTTGGCCTCGTTGATCTCGGCGCCGCCGAGCGCGGCGAGGCGGGCGATCTCGTCCATCGGCAGCTTGGTGTAGAGGCGGAAGAAGCGGCCGACGTCGGCGTCCTCGGTGTTGCGCCAGTACTGCCAGTAGTCGTAGGGGCTGAGCATGTCGGGCTCGAGCCAGACGGCGCCCGAGGCGGTCTTGCCCATCTTGGCGCCCGACGAGGTGGTGAGCAGCGGCGAGGTCAGCGCGTAGAGCTGCACCCGGTCCATCTTGTGGCCGAGGTCGATGCCGTTGACGATGTTGCCCCACTGGTCCGAACCGCCCATCTGCAGGATGCAGCCGGTGCGGCGGTGGAGCTCGACGAAGTCGTAGCCCTGCAGGATCATGTAGTTGAACTCGAGGAAGCTCAGCGACTGCTCGCGATCGAGGCGCAGCTTGACCGAGTCGTAGCTCAGCATCTTGTTGACCGAGAAATGGCGGCCGACGTCACGCAGGAACTCGACGTAGTTGAGGTGGCGCAGCCAGTCGGCATTGTCGATCATCAGGGCGCGGCCCGACTCGAAGTCGAGGAACTTCGAGAAGACGCGGCGGATGCCGGCGAGGTTGGCGTCGATGTCCTCGACGGTGAGGAGCTTGCGCGCCTCGTCCTTGAACGAGGGATCGCCGATCATGGTGGTGCCGCCGCCCATCAGCGCGATCGGGCGGTGGCCTGTCTCCTGCATCCAGTGCAGCATCATGATCTGGATCAGCGAGCCGGCATGGAGCGAGGGCGCCGTCGCGTCGAAGCCGATGTAGGCGGTGATCGGACCCTTCGCGCAGGCCGCGTCGAGGCCTTCCGGATCGGAGATCTGGTGGATGAAGCCGCGCTCGGAGAGCACGCGCAGGAAATCGGACTTGAATGCGGTCATGATCGGCGGAACCCTGTCGCGATGCGGGGCCTCGAGAGGCCGGCGAGGGCTCATAGCATCTCGCCGCGCCGATCGCACCCCTTCTCGAACGTGAGGCGGACGCGGATGGGCGGACAGCGACTGGCGATCGGCCTGATGAGCGGCACATCGATGGACGGCGTCGACGTGGCGGCGATCGAGACCGACGGACGGACGGTCTCGCAATTCGGGCCGACGCTGTTCCGGCCCTATTCGGACGCCGAGCGTGCGGCGATCCGGGTGGCGCTCGACGAGGCGCCGGCGATCACCCACCGCGCCGA
Organism: Siculibacillus sp.; assembly: GCA_030247555.1. Lineage (GTDB taxonomy): Bacteria > Pseudomonadota > Alphaproteobacteria > Rhizobiales > Ancalomicrobiaceae > CALBKH01. Next base: position 1,575 of record JAOTSD010000003.1, read on the forward strand.
CCGGCCGGCGGAGCTGGTGCTGGCCGAACGGGTGGTGACCGAGGCGCACATCGATGCGGTGAAGACCTTCCTCGAGGCCAATGGGCTCGGCGCGCAGGACGTGGCGGTGATCGGCTTCCACGGTCAGACGGTGTTCCACGCGCCGGCGCGCGGGCTCACCGTGCAGCTCGGCGACGGGTTGGCGCTCGCCCGGGCGATCGGCGTGCCGGTCGTCCACGACTTCCGCGCGGCGGACGTGGCGGCGGGCGGCGAAGGGGCGCCGCTCGTCCCGATCTACCATGCCGGACTGGTGGCGCGCTCCGGGCTGGAGCGGCCGGTGGCGGTGCTCAACCTCGGCGGGGTGGCGAACCTCACCTTCGTCGGCAGGGGGAAGGGGGAAGGCGATCTCCTCGCCTTCGACTGCGGTCCGGGTAATGCCCTCCTCGACGACTGGTGCCGGGACCGGACCGGCCGGCCGATCGACGTCGACGGGCGGGCGGCGGCGGAGGGGCGGGTCGCCGAGACCGTAGTAGCCGACCTCCTCGCCCATCCGTTCTTCGCCCGGCCGGCGCCGAAGTCGCTCGACCGCAACGCCTTCTCGCGCGACGCTGTCGCCGGCATGTCGACCGCCGACGGCGCGGCGACACTCACCGCCTTCACCGCGGCGGCGGTGGCGAAGGGACTGGCGTCGCTGCCGGAGCGGCCGCGCACGTTGGTGGTGGCCGGCGGCGGGGCGCACAATCCGACCATGCTGGCGATGATCGCGGCGCGGACCGGCACGCCGGTGGTCACCGCGTCGCAGATCGGCTGGTCGACCGATTTCCTCGAGGCGCAGGCCTTCGGCCATCTGGCGGTGCGCTCGCTGGAGGGTCTGCCGCTCAGCTTCCCCGGCACCACGGGGGTGCGCGAGCCGATGCGCGGCGGCGTGATGGCGAGAGCGTGAGGCGAGGGAGCCGTTCCCGGGCGTCCCCCGTAACGAAATCGGCGGCGGATGTCGCCATCCGCCGCCGCATCGAAACTCCGAAACCGGGCTCGGGTCAGACCGTCTCGTTGGCCATGGCGAGGCGCATGTCGACGTAGGATTCGCAGTGGCCCATCAGCTCTTCGACCTTGTTCTCGAAGAAGTGGTTGGCGCCCTCGACGACCTTCTGCTCGATGGTGATGCCCTTCTGGGTCTTGAGCTTGTCGACCAGTGTCTGGATGTCCTTCGGCGGCACCACCTTGTCGACGTCGCCGTGGATGATCAGGCCGGAGGACGGGCAGGGGGCGAGGAAGGAGAAGTCGTGGAGGTTGGCCGGTGGGGCGATCGAGATGAAGCCCTCGATCTCCGGGCGGCGCATCAGGAGTTGCATGCCGATCCAAGCGCCGAAGGAGAAGCCGGCGATCCAGCAGGAGCGGGCGTCGGGATGGATGGTCTGGGCCCAGTCGAGCGCGGCGGCGGCATCGGAGAGTTCGCCGGTGCCGTGATCGAAGGAGCCCTGCGAGCGGCCGACGCCGCGGAAGTTGAAGCGCAGAACGGCGAAGCCGCGCTTGGCGAACATGTAGAACAGCTGATAGGCGATCTGATTGTTCATCGTCCCGCCGAACTGCGGATGGGGATGAAGAATCAGCGCGATCGGCGCATTGCGCACCTTGGCGGGCTGGAATCGCCCCTCGATGCGGCCGGCCGGTCCGTTGAAGATCACCTCGGGCATGGATAGGATCGTCCTGAAGGTCGTGAGGTCGGCGCGCTCGGCGTCCCGGCCACGTCGGCCGAGAGTGCCGTCCGGCGCCCGCCTCTCTGAGTGACACGGTCCGCCGGAGCGATCCGGACGGGAAGTGACGCGGGGTCGCCGAGCACGGCTCGGCGCGAGAGCGCCACTGTTACCACGACCCGGGGGGCGACTTTCAAGGAAAACCGTCAGACCCGGCGGCGCGCGGCCGGCCGCGACACCTCCATCGACCGAGCCCCATGCCCGATCCTCGCCTCTTCTTCGACCACAACGCCGGCGCGCCGGTACTCGACGGCGCTCTCGAGGCGGCGGTCGCGGCGGCGCGGGCGGGGGGAAATCCGTCGTCGGTGCACGGCGAGGGCCGGGCGGCGCGGCGGACGATCGAAATGGCGCGCGAAGATGTGGCGCTCCTCGCCGGGGTCGCGCCGGAACGCGTCGTCTTCACCTCGGGGGCGACCGAGGCCAACCTCACCGCGCTGTCGCCGCGGGTCACGATCGGTCGCGAGGAGATCCTCCTCGAACGGCTGCTGGTCGGCTCGACCGAGCATCCGTCCGTCCTCTCCGGCGGTCGCTTCCCGCCCGATCGGGTCGAGCGCCTCGCCGTCGACGGCGATGGGGTGATCCGGCTCGAGGCGCTGGCGGAGCGGCTCGCGCGGGCGGCGGCGGTCGGCGAACGGGTGATGGTGGCGGTGCAACTCGCCAATTCCGAGACCGGAGTGATCCAGCCGATCGCCGAGATCGCCCGCCTCACCCGGACGGCCGGGGGCCTAACACATTGCGACGCGGTGCAGGGGGCGGGGCGACTGCGTCTCGACGATCCGGCCCTCGACGTCGACACGATGGCGCTCTCCGCCCACAAGATCGGCGGCCTACCGGGAACGGGGGCGCTGATCTTGCGCCGTCCCGAGGTGGCGCCGGCGGTGCTCGTGCCCGGGTCGCAGGAGGCGGGCCGGCGCGGCGGCACCCAGGCGACGCCGGGAATCGCCGCATTCGCGGTGGCGGCGGCGCAGGCGCTTCGGGACGTGAGGGAAATTTCGCATGTTCGCGCGTTGAGGGACTGGATCGAGGCCGAGGTGCGCTCCATATCACCGTCCGCGCATGTGTTCGGCCTCGGCGCCGGGCGCATCGCCAACACGTCGATGGTGGCGGTCCCCGGTGTCGCGGCGGAGACGGCGGTGATCGCCTTCGATCTCGAGGGCGTGGCGATCTCGGCCGGGTCCGCCTGTTCGTCGGGCAAGGTCGGTCAGAGCCACGTCGCCGAGGCGATGGGGGTCGGTCCGGAGTTCCTGCGCTCCGGACTGAGGATCTCGATCGGGCCGCACACGACGCGGGCTGAGGCCGAACGCTTCGTCGCCGTCTTCGCGCGGGTCATCGGAAGGCTGGCGCGAAAGTGAACCGGAGACGAAAAACCCTTCGACCCGGCACGGAATTACGACTAGGTTGGAATCCTTCTCGAACCCACGGGCCTTGAACCCGCGCTGCGAAGAGAGAACGACATGGCTGCAGTGAAGGAAACGGTCGATCAGGTCCGTGCGATCGACGTCGACCAGTACAAGTACGGCTTCGAGTCCGACATCGAGTCGGAGCGCGCCCGCAAAGGGCTCGGCGAAGACGTCGTCCGCTTCATCTCCGCGAAGAAGAACGAGCCCGAGTGGATGCTCGAGTGGCGGCTGGACGCTTACAAGCGCTGGCTGACCATGGAGGAGCCGACGTGGGCGCGGGTGAGCCATCCGAAGATCGATTTCCAGGACATCTACTATTATTCCGCACCGAAGAGCACCTCCGGGCCGAAGAGCCTCGACGAGGTCGACCCGGAACTCCTGAAGGTCTACGAGAAACTCGGCATCCCCTTGAAGGAACAGGCGGTGCTCGCCGGCGTCGAGGGCGCCCGGGTGGCGGTCGACGCGGTGTTCGATTCGGTCTCGGTGGTGACGACTTTCCGCGAGGAATTGTCCAAGCACGGCGTGATTTTCTGCTCGATCTCTGAAGCGATGCGTGAGCACCCGGAGCTGGTGCGCAGGTACCTCGGCACGGTGGTGCCGGTGACCGACAACTACTATGCGACGCTGAATTCGGCGGTGTTCTCGGACGGCTCCTTCGTCTGGATCCCGGAAGGGGTGCGCTGTCCGATGGAGCTCTCGACCTATTTCCGCATCAACGAGAAGAAGTCGGGCCAGTTCGAGCGCACCCTGATCATCGCCGAGAAGGGCTCCTACGTGAGCTATCTCGAGGGCTGCACCGCGCCGCAGCGCGACGAGAACCAGCTGCACGCCGCTGTGGTCGAACTGATCGCCATGGAAGACGCCGAGATCAAATACTCGACGGTGCAGAACTGGTATCCCGGCGACAAGGATGGCAAGGGCGGCATCTACAATTTCGTGACGAAGCGCGGCGACTGTCGCGGCGACCGCTCGAAGATCTCGTGGACGCAGGTGGAGACCGGTTCGGCGATCACCTGGAAATACCCGAGCTGCATCCTGCGCGGTGACGACAGCAAGGGCGAGTTCTACTCGATCGCGGTGTCGAACGGCCATCAGCAGGTCGACAGCGGCACCAAGATGATCCACCTGGGGAAGAACACCTCCTCGCGGATCATCTCCAAAGGCATCTCGGCCGGCAAGTCGCAGAACACCTATCGCGGCCAGGTCTCGGTCAAGAGCAAGGCCTCCGGCGCGCGCTCCTTCACCAACTGCGACAGCCTGCTGATCGGCCACGACTGCGGCGCCCACACGGTGCCCTACCTCGAGAGCCGCAACCCCAAGGCCAAGGTCGAGCACGAGGCCACCACCTCGAAGATCTCCGACGACCAGCTGTTCTACTGCATCTCGCGGGGGCTCTCGGCGGAGGAGGCGGTGGCGCTGATCGTCAACGGCTTCGTCCGCGACGTGCTGCAGCAGCTGCCGATGGAATTCGCGGTGGAGGCGCAGAAGCTGATCGGGGTCAGCCTCGAGGGGTCGGTGGGATGATATTCGGCTGGTTAAACCGAAAAGCCGAAGAGTCACAACGCCGCGAGGCAGATCGCTTTCTTGTATCCTTGCAGGGTGCGGACGCTACCGTGATTGACGGTGTTCTCGGTATGGCCATGTACTGGGCTGCCATCTATAAGAAAAATGGGATTGACCTGTACCAAATGGAAGATTGGATAGGCCGGAGTATTCTTTTTCCAATGGAAATCGGAAAGCAAGTCCGCATTCAACAGAAGCAGAATACGCTTTCTTCTGCGACTGGATTAATGGTCTGGTTGTTTTCTTCGCGATCTTTGCTGTATCCAGAGCTTCGGTTGGGTGGCCGCCAAATCTGGATGCAGCTGGGAAGAGCAACCCTGCTTTCTGAACAAATTGCCTTGGACTGCTGTGCAGCGATGGGGCTGGATTCGACTTTCATCGATCGGCTGCGTGTGCCTAACGGGCTCGAAGCGCTGTCGAACTGAACGAGAGAAGCAATGCTCGAGATCAAGAACCTGCATGCCGAGATCGAAACCGACGGGCGCGAGATCCTGCGTGGGCTCGATCTGACGGTGAAGCCCGGTGAGGTCCACGCCATCATGGGGCCGAACGGGGCGGGCAAGTCGACGCTCTCCCACGTGCTCGCCGGCAAGCCGGGCTACCGGGTGACGCAGGGCTCGGCCACGCTCGACGGCGTCGACATCCTGGAGATGGACCCGTCGCTGCGGGCGGCGGCCGGTGTCTTCCTCGCCTTCCAGTATCCGGTGGAGATCCCCGGCGTCGCCAACATGACCTTCCTCAAGGCGGCGCTCAACGCCCAGCGCAAGGCGCGCGGAGAGGAGGAGATCTCGACGCCCGACTTCATGCGGCTGGTGCGCACCGAGGCGGGCAAGCTCAAGATCGGCCAGGACATGTTGAAGCGGCCGGTCAACGTCGGCTTCTCCGGCGGCGAGAAGAAGCGCAACGAGATCCTGCAGATGGCGATCCTGCAGCCGAAGCTGTGCATCCTCGACGAGACCGACTCCGGCCTCGACATCGACGCACTGAAGATCGTCTCCGAGGGCGTCAACGCGCTGCGCTCGCCGGACCGCGCCTTCATCGTCATCACCCATTATCAGCGGCTGCTCGACCACATCCGTCCGGACGTCGTCCACGTCCTCGCCAAGGGGCGGATCGTCAAGACCGGCGGACCGGAGCTGGCGCTCGAGCTCGAGGCGAAGGGCTATGCCGACTTCGCCGAAGTCGCGGCATGAGGAAGCGCGGATGAACGTGATCCTCCCCAAGGAACGCCGCCGGACGCGGGCCGAGACCGAGCTCGAGGCCGCCTTCGCGCGGGTCGGCGCCGGCCTTCCCGGGGCGGGCCGCGAGGCCGCCTTCGCGCGCTTCGCCGGCACGGGCCTGCCGCATCGGCGGATCGAGGCCTATCACTACACCGACCTCAGGGCACTCATCGCCTCGGCGCCGGAGCCGGCGGGCCGGCCGTCGCTTTCCGCCGCGACCGCGGCGGTGGGGGCGGACGTCTTCGCCGCGGTCGGCGCGGCGCGGGTGGTACTGGTCGACGGTTGGTTCTCGCCGAAGCTCTCCGATCTCTCGGGGCTCGGTGACGGCGTGACCGTCGCCTCGATCTGCGACACGTTGAGCTCGGGTGGATCGGCCGACGGACTCGGACGGTTGATCGGGCCGGGAAGCGCGGCGGAGAGCGATCCGCTGGTGGCGCTCGCCTCGGCCTTCTGGACCGACGGTATCGTGGTCCGGGTGGCGCCCGGCGCGACCATGGAGCGACCGCTGGAGATCCGCCATCTCGCCTCCGGGGCTTCGGTGACGGCCTGCGTCCGCCACCTGATCGAGGTCGGCGCGGGCGCGAAGGCCGAGTTCCTGGAGAGCCACGAGAGCCCCGACGGGGTGGCGATCCACGCCCACACGCTCACCGAACTGGTGGTCGGCGACGGGGCGGAGGCGACGCTGATCGATCGCCAGCGCGAAGGCGACCAAGCGGTGCGGCTGTCGAGCCTGGCGGTTTCGCTGGGCGACGGCGCCAAGTTCGACCACACGCTGGCGACGCTCGGGGCGAAACTGGCGCGCACCCAGATCTTCGCCACGCTCGGGGCGAAGGCCGATCTCCAGACGCGTGGTGTGACGCTCGCCAAGGGTGGAACCCACGCCGACGCGACGCTGGTGGTCGAACACGTCGGTCCGGGCGGGACGAGCCGCGAACTCTACAAGTCTGCGGTCGACGACGAGGCGACCTCGGTGTTCCAGGGCCGCATCACGGTCGCCAAGACGGCGCAGAAGACCGACGGGCGGATGGGCGCGCACGCGGTTCTGCTCTCGGATCGCGCCGAGGCCCAGGCCAAGCCGGAGCTCGAGATCTTCGCCGACGACGTCGCCTGCGCCCATGGCGCGACGGTCGCCGAAATCGACGACACGTTGAAGTTCTATCTGATGAGCCGCGGCATCCCGGCCGACGAGACCGAACGGTTGTTGATCCACGCCTTCCTCGGCGAGGTGACCGACGCCGTCCCGCACGAGGCGGTGCGCGAGGCGATCGCGGCGGAGATCGACGGCTGGATCGACGGGCGGGGGAAGTGACGACGATGAACGTACCGACCATCGACCTCGGGAACTGGGACGTGGAGGCCATCCGCGCCGATTTCCCGATCCTCTCGACCACCGTCCACGGCAAGCCGCTGGTCTATCTCGACAACGGTGCCTCGGCGCAGAAGCCGCAGGTGGTGATCGACGAGATGGTCGACGTGATGACGCGGCGCTACGCCAACGTCCATCGCGGCCTGCATCATCTCGCCAACGCCGCGACCGAGGCCTACGAGGGCGCGCGCGAGATCGTCCGCCGTTTCCTCGGGGCGAAGTCGACCGACGAGATCATCTTCACCAAGTCGACGACCGAGGGCATCAACCTCGTCGCCAATTCGTTGGGTCAGTCGATCCGGCCGGGCGACGAGATCATTCTCTCGATCCTCGAGCACCACTCCAACATCGTGCCCTGGCATTTCCTGCGGGAACGCCGCGGTGCGGTGATCAAATGGGCGCCGGTGGCCGAGGACGGCTCCTTCCTGATGGAGGAGTTCGAGAAGCTGCTCTCGTCGCGCACGAAGATCGTGGCGATGACGCAGATGTCGAACGTCACCGGCACCGTGGTGCCGGTGAAAGAGGTCTGCACGCGGGCGCACGCGGTCGGGGCCAAGGTGCTGATCGACGGCAGCCAGGCGGCGGTGCATCTGCCGGTCGACGTCGTCGACATTGGTTGCGACTTCTACGTGATCACCGGCCACAAGCTCTATGGGCCGACCGGTATCGGCGCGCTCTACGGGCGCTACGATCTCTTGGCCGCGATGCCGCCCTTCCTCGGCGGCGGCGAGATGATCAAGGACGTCAGCGAGGACACGGTCACCTACGGCGAGCCGCCGCATCGCTTCGAAGCGGGCACGCCGCCGATCGTCGAGGCCGCCGGGCTCGGTGCGGCGCTGACCTACATGGAGAGCGTCGGGCGCGAGCGGATCGCGGCGCACGAGGCTCGGCTCGCGGCCTACGCCCACGAGCGGCTCGGCTCGCTCAATTCGGTCAGGATCTTCGGTACGGCGCCGGGCAAGGGGGCGATCGTCGCCTTCGAGATGGCCGGCGCCCACGCCCACGACGTGGCGACGATCCTCGATCGCTACGGCATCGCGGTGCGCGCCGGCACGCACTGCGCCCAGCCGCTGTTGAAGCGCTACGGGGTGACGTCCACCTGCCGGGCGTCCTTCGCCATGTACAACCGCCTCGACGAGGTCGACCGTCTGGTCGAAGGTCTCGCCAAGGCACAGCAGTTCTTCGCCTGAGACGGTCCCGAGGTTCGATCCATGGATGCAGACACCCATTTCACCGAAGGCCCGACGCAGGTGGCGACGTCCGGCGGTGCCGCGATCCCTCCGCAGGAGCTCGAGCGGCTGACGCGGGACATCATCGGGGCGCTGAAGACGGTCTACGACCCCGAAATTCCGGCCGACATCTACGAGCTCGGCCTGATCTACAAGGTCGACATCGACGACGATCGCAACGTCGCGGTGGAGATGACGCTGACGGCGCCGGGTTGCCCGGTCGCCGGCGAGATGCCGGACTGGGTGCAGAACGCCATCCGCTCCGTCCACGGCATCAACGAGGTGACGGTCAATCTGGTCTTCGATCCGCCATGGACGCAGGATCGCATGTCCGACGAGGCGCGCTGCGCGCTCGACATGTATTGAGAGGGGAGTGCCATGGGTCTCTTCGGTGGAATGCCGGTGGTCAAGCTCACCGACGCGGCGGTGGCGCGGTTGAAGGCGATCGCCGCCGGCTCTTCGACGCCGATCGCCGGCCTCAGGCTCGGACTCGACAAGGGCGGTTGCGCCGGCATGACCTACAAGATCGAGATGGTGAGCGAGCCGGATCCGCAGGACGACGTGGTCGAGCAGGACGGGGTGAAGGTCTTCATCGCACCCTCGGCGACGCTCTATCTCCTCGGCACCACGGTCGATTTCAGGACCGACAAGATGGCCTCGACCTTCGTGTTCGAGAACCCCAACCAGGTCTCGGCCTGCGGCTGCGGCGAATCGGTGTCGCTGGAAGCGGCGAAGGTGTGAGCGGGTGGGGATAAACCGCACGGCAATCACCGCGAGCATTCTTGCGCCACGAAATCTGTGGCAATATCGCCGCATCGAACCTTGATTTCACCATGTTCGGATCCGATATCTGGCGTCGGACTTATCATGGTGATAAGTTCCTGCGGACAGAGAGATGCCGAGCCCGACCAAGCAGCCATGGAGCCGAGCCGAGGCGACACGCAATATTCAAGCTTTGGCACGTTCGCCGGACCTTCGTCTGACCTACACGGAACATGCGAAAACGCGCATCTTCGAGCGGGATCTGACGATCGGTGACGTCCTCCGGGTCCTGAAAGAGGGATTCGTGCATCGTGATCCTGAAGCGTCGACGCAAGCGGGCTTGTACAAGTACCATCCCGAAGGGCGTTCGCCGAACTCGGGCAATCGCGTTGTTCGCGTCGTCGTGATCCCAGATCCGACGAAGTCATGGATGAAAATCGTCACGGTGATGTGGGTCGATGAGCCCTGACATCATTGGGAGAAGGGAATGAGCGTCTACCAGTACGTGGAATCCGGCCTCGAAAACGTGTTCATCGAAGGTGTCAGCTTCGTCACGGACGATGCGGGTGAAGCCTGCATCACCGTCCGGAACATCAATGGCCTTCACAAGGCGATCGCTACCGGCATCGTCCGCCAGAAGGCGGGGATGACCGGTCGGGAAATGCGCTTCCTGCGGACCGAGATCGGTCTCACTCAGGCCGAACTGGCGCTGATCGTTCATCGCGAAGCGCTCGCCATCAGCCGGTGGGAGCGCGGAGAGAATCCGATCGACAGCAACGCCGAAGCGCTGATCCGCCTGTTCGCGGCCCAGAAGCTCGAACTTGACGCGATCGACGTGAAGGACGTGTCCGGTTGGTGCATTCCGAACACCGAGACGCTGCCGATCGTCATCGACGGGACGGATCCCAGCAACTACACCGTCAAAGCGGCCGCCTGACGCCGGGGGTCGTCCGGCCCTTTCGAAGATCGACGTGCTGGCTTCGAGACCCGCGGGCGCAAGCCCCCCCTCGTCGTCTCATGCACGCCAACAGGCCCGTCGGAAACGTCGGGCCTGTTCGTTTGTCGGGACTCGGTGGAAGATGCGGCGCAGCCGCCAGCGAGGGCCCCACCATGGTCGACGTCGAATTCTTCCGCGATCTCTGCCGGCCGCTCGGCGCCGTCACGTCGAAGCGGATGTTCGGGGGGCTGTGCCTGTGGCACGAGGGGCTGGCCTTCGCGCTGGTGATCGACGAGGTGCTCTACTTCAAGGTCGACGACCACGATCGACCGGCCTTCGAAGCGCGCGGCCTGCCGCATTTCTCCTACACCACCAAGAACGGGCGGACGACGGTGATGTCCTATGCCCGGGCGCCGGAGGAGATCTACGACGACCCCGACGTCTTCGCCGAATGGGCGAAGACCGCCATCGCCGCAGCGCAGCGGGCGGCGTCGGAGAAGGCGGCGAAGCCGGCGCGGCGCAAGGCGGCGTCCGGGCGCGTGAAGGCGGCGGCGGACTGAGCGCGGGATGCCGCGGCCGAGGGCCGACGTTTCCGAACTGTGGTTGCCCCGCGGCCGGTTTCGGTCGATAAGAGGCGACCCTCGGGGCGCCTCGGCGCCTCGACGATCCACACTCGTTCCCAAGGACGCCTGCCGATGGCCGATCTCGATCCGGAAAACACCCTCGTCATCGAAACCACCAAGGGCCGCGTGGTCATCGCCATGCGCCCGGATCTGGCGCCGGGCCACGTCGCCCACATCAAGAAGCTGGCGCGCGAGGGCTTCTACGACGGCATCGTCTTCCACCGCGTCATCGAGGGCTTCATGGCCCAGACCGGCTGCCCGAAGGGCACCGGCACCGGTGGATCGAGCTATCCGGACCTCAAGGCCGAGTTCAACGCCGAGCCGCACGTGCGCGGCACCGCCTCGATGGCGCGCGCCCAGAATCCGAACTCGGCCAACTCGCAGTTCTTCATCTGCTTCGACGACGCCCGCTTCCTCGACCGCCAGTACACGGTGTGGGGCAAGGTCGTCGAAGGCATGGACAACGTCGACAAGATCAAGCGCGGCGAGCCGGTGCGCGATCCCGACAAGATGCTGTCGGTCAAGGTCATGGCCGACATCGCCGCCTGATCGGGCGATCACGAACGACGTTTCGGACGGCCGGGCCTCGCGCCCGGCCGTTCGCGTTTCGCCATGCGCGAGCCACCCTCGGCGGCACCGGACCCGGAGCGGTTGTAGCTACCGTCAAATCCGAAAATAGCGGTGGTTGCATCTTGCAATCTGTCGGTGAATTCTCGGCCCGGCTCTCTCGCCGAATGCCCGGCGGAGGGCGAGCGGGTGCGTCGCCGCTTCGACCGGAGGCGACCGGACGAGGCGTCGCGAGGCGGAGCGGAGAGATGCGGCTCGAATGGGACGAAGCCAAGCGACGACGTGTGATGGCGGAGCGTGGCCTCGATTTCGCCGCGGCGGCGGAGGTGTTCGAGGGGCTGCATTTCGATCTGGCCGGGGCGGGGCCGCCGTCCGGGCTGGTGACGACGTTCGGGTTCCTCGGCGAGCGATTGGTGGCGCTCGCCTGGGCGGCGCGGCCGGGCATTCGCCGTATCGTTTCGATGAGATATGCCCATGACGAGGAACCGCGAAGGTTCGAAGACGCCTTCCGGCGCATGGATCGACCCCGATGATCCGCCGGAATGGACCGACGACATGTTCGAACGCGCCGATCTCATGATCGGTGCGACGGTGATCCGGCACGGTCGTCCGGCCGTGGCGGCGACGAGGGTGACGATCGGGCTGCGGCTCTCCGCCGACGTGGTGGCGCAGTTCCGCATGACCGGACGTGGCTGGCACGCCCGCATCGACCGGGCGCTGCGCGAATGGCTCGCCGACCATCCCGACTTCGGTTGCTCGCCGGGATGAGTGAGATCGCGGGAGAGGACCGAACTCCATTTCCGGCCGACGAACTCCGAGTGACGCGCAGGCGCGTCTTCCTCTTGGGTTTCGGACCGCCGCCGGGCCGTCGTCCGGCGCCTTCGCCGGGCGGAGGCGTTCAGCCTCGCGACAGCATGAATTCGCCGACCGAGGTCTCGACGAAGTAGTCGAGGCCGGCGGCGGCGGCGAAGAGATCGGAGTCGCCGCTGCCGAGGCCGCAGGGCGCGAGCCCCATGGCGGTGGCGACCAGATACATCTGCTGATAGAGCGCGCCGACGTTCTTCAGCGTCGCCGCATAGGCCATCCCGCGATATTTCCACGCGATGCGTTGGAAGCGTGACGACAGCGTCAGCAGGACATCCGGCGTCGGCGCGCCGCCGGCGGCGCGACGGGCGTCGGCGAGGAGCCGCCGCTCGGCGTCGCCGAACTCCGACAGTTTGGCGAGCGCATGGTCGAACGGATCGTAACGATAGAGACCGGGAGCGAGCCCGTCGCAACGCGAGACGGTGAGATGGAGGTCGATCTCGTGGATCGCTCCGCCGGCGGCGGCGGGCCGAAGGCTGCTGTCGTAGAGTGCCTCCGCGTCGCCCGTCACCGGACGGACCAGGCGAACGCCGGCGCTGCGATGGAGGAACTCGGAGAGCTCGGCGAGCGTGATCGGCGTCTCGGCGGGCTCACGGATCGACCGCCGCGTCTCGGAGACCCGATGGAACGGGACATCGCGGGCGGCGATCGCCGCGTCGTCCGGCCGGGGCAGGGCGATCGTTTCTCCCGGGCACGGTCGCACGGCCGGCAGGGGTGGAATGTCGCCGAGGAAGGGATAGGTGCCGCCGAAGGGATGGTCGTGGCGACCGATGCGGCTGCGCGTGTGGAAGAGAAGGTCGTGGAACTCCCACTGCCGAAGCGCCGGGGCGCGGTCCTCTTCGGTCAGGCCGGTCTCGTCGCAGGGAAGGACGACGCCGGCGCCGAGCAGGAAATCGATCAAACGCTCCGCGGCGCCGGAGGGCAGGGCGGGGAGGTGTTCGGCGATCTCGGCGGCGACGCGGGGGCGCGCCAGCAGGGCGAACGACGCCGCCAGGCTCTCGTCGTACAGGCGCACCCGGGCGTGGGCGAGCGGGGATTCGGCGATGACTGTCTCGCCGTCGCGCCGCAAGAGGGCGAAGCGCGACAGGCGATGAGCCCGAGACGCCACCGCGACCTTCGGACGGAAGGCGGCGGTCATCGGCTCGAGTGTCGCCAGATCGTGTCCGGCGTCGTCGCGCAGGCACCGCTCGACGAGGCCGAGCGCATCGAGTTTGGCGATCAGATGATGCGCTCTCATCGGGACTGCGACGTCGGCCTCGGCGGTGACGGCGATCTCCACCAGCGTGTCGCGTGGCGCGCCCGGCGACTTCAGGGCGGCGATCAGGGCGCGCAACCCGGGGGTGGGGGTCTTCAGGCGCAGGACGGCCGCCCCGCCGCGGGCGAACACCAGTTCGCCGGCGAATTCGTGGAGGCCGGCCGAAGCGACGAGCCGGAGCAACGGATCGAGGGTCAAGGCGGGGGTCCCTTCGCTCGGTGGCGATCGACGTCTCGCGAACCGGACGTGCGCCGGACCATCGGTTCGCTCCCGTGCCCGGCGGCGTCGCGTCTTTCGATCGTGGACGGTCCGATCTCAGAGGAAGATCGGGATGGGGTTGAGGTCTTCTTCGGCGGTGGGACGGTCGAGCCAACCCATCGCCACGGGCACGTCGTAGAGCCGGCCGGGGGCGTAGCGAGCCCAGAAATGGCGCAGGCCGGGGACCACCACCTTGGCCGTGGGCAATCCGACGTCGGCGCGGGTCTGGTCGAGAACCAGCATCTCCATGCCCCGCGCCTCGACGATGGCGCGGCAGAGCGCGATGTCCTCGAGGAAGTCGCCGGAGGCGGAGAGAGTGAAGTCGGAGCGTCGACGGGGCGGCAAGCCGGGCGCCGGCGCGAGATGGGGTTGGTTCTCGATGGTGGCGCCGCGCAGCCAGCGCAGGGCTTCGGGGTCCTCGAGCCGCAACGCACCGTCGGCCGAGGTGTGGGCGATGCCGAGCATCTGGTTCATCTCGGCGAAGGCGCGCAGCAGCGCGATCCGCGGATCGAGGTGGCAGCCGAAGCCGAATTGCAGCCGTTCCTCCGGTCCGTCCCGCAACCGGGCGATGGCGACGAGGACCGGGATGCCGAGGTCGTTGGTCAGGTCGAGCGCCCAGATGTCGCGGCCATGGCGCGATCGATAGTGCTCGACCAGATCGACGAGATAGGGCTCGCCGAAATCGGCGAGATCGACCGTGGGGCGGCGCAGCCGGTTGTACCACCAGATCGCCACCGCATCGCGCTCGACCAGTTCGAAGAAGCCCTGCAGGATCGCCTCCTCCAGCGTGTTGCCGGAGGCGTTGCCGTTGGAGCAACCGAAGGCATAGAAGGTTTCGTCGTTCTCGCTCGCCGGGGCGGCATAGTAGACGAGTTGGGTGGGCAGCATCTTGTGCCGCTCTTCGGTCAGCGACCAGACGGGCGTCCAATCGATCTCGACATCGTCGGCGAGCGGGACCGGCACGACGTTGAAGCGGGAGCCCCGTTCGTTCCATCGCTCGCGTTCGGCATATTGGCGGTCGCTGTAGAGCATGACCTCGTGCGGATGAACGGCTTCGCCGGGGGCGAAGTCGGCGAAGGCGGCGAGGACGCGGTGCTCGGCGCCGGTCCACTCGCCGCTGTAGCGTTCGATGGCCTCGCAGAGGGCGCTCACCTTCGCCTGGGTCTCGGACATCCCCTTGCCGCCGCTGGTGTTGCGCAGGCCCTGACGGAGATGGGCGAGGCGTTCGATGCGGAAGGCGTGATTGTGGCCGGCGACGTAGACGTGGGCGATGGCGTCGTCGAAGCTCGCCGGCACCAGCATGCGAACGATGCCGGAGATCGGGCTGACGAGATGTTCGAAGCGCTTCAGGGTGGCTTCCGGGGCGACGCTGCGGTGACCGGCGTCGCGGGTGAAGGCCGCCCGGCCGGGGCGCAACACCACCGGTTCGGCGACGGTCGGCGCCGGTGCACCGCAGGCGACGCAATGGGGATGAGGCACGAGGCGGTGATTGCGTGCGCCGTGCGTCGCCCAGTCGATGCTCAGGATCTCGTCGTGGAGCAGATCGGTCTTGCCGGCGAGGATCTCCATCACCGTCACCGCCGCCATCCGGCAGGCGGCGGCGGTCGTCGCCGGGAGCGCACCGAGGGCGGTGGCGGGGGGACGCGGCAGATCGCAACGCTCCGCGGCGAAGCGGTGGATGGCGCGGTTGCGCGAGATGCGCAGGTCGAGGCAGGACCAGCAGGCACCGTGGTTCGGCCGGAAATGCGGCCCGATCCACAGTTCGCGGCCGCGCGGGCGGACGAGAAGCCAAGGGCGGCCGAGGCGGAGCGCCTCCCTGTTGATCGCGTCCAGTTCGGGGTTCTGATAATCGTCGGCGAGAACCACGAAGAAATCGGCCAGATCCGGCGTCGTCGTGCGCACGCCCGCCTCGTCGAGGGCCGCCCGCATCGGTTCGGCATCGAGGCCGCCGACGGCGTGGAGCGCGACGGCGGTGCGGGTCCGCGCCTCGGCCGCGGCCACGGGGTCGAGACCGGCCGAATACCAGAAGGCGTCGGCGTCGCGATCGGTGGAGGCGGAGCCGAGGTAACCCTTGGTGCGCATCACCTGGAGAACATAGTAGACCGCGGCCGGGTCGACGCGACCGGCGAGCGCGTCGACGATGGAGTCGGCGCTGCGCTTTCCGTCGATCAGCGCCACGACCTCGGCATAGGCGTCGCCGTGAAGTGCGCGGGCGATCTCCTCGGAGAGGATCAGGGCACCTTCGCCGGGGATGACCTCGACGTGGAGATGCGGCTTGAAAATGGGTATGGAACTCATTCTCGAATCCTCTCGGGCGGCCGTCGCGCGTTTCGGGCGGCGATCGGCGGGGCGACGAGGGAATGCGGGCACTCCCGCCGTCGCCGGGTGCACTCGGCGAACGCCTCCCGCCGGTGTCACGGCGCGAGGCGTTCCCGTCGGGGTTGGTGATCAGAGAGTCTTCAGAGAGGTGATCTTGCCGGGCAGGATGATGCCGCGGCATCCCCCGGACGAAGTGCTGGCGGTGAGGCCGCCGCAGGAATTGCAGGAGTCCATGACGCTGCCGATGCCACCGGACACCTGATCGAGTTCTTCTTCGGAGAGCTCGTCGGACTTGGCCGGGATCACCAGATGGAAGACCTGGGCGGTGTCCTCGACCACCTTGACCTCGAGGCCGGCGGGCAACTCGACTCCCTCCTCGGCGAGCGCCGCGGCGGTGTCGGTGAGAAGCCGCCGCTTGTAGGCTTCGTCGGCCCAGCACCTGGCGATGATCTGGCTGAACTTCTTCAACTGTTCTTCCTGATTCATGATCATTCCCCCATGGATGTCCGGAAACCAGGATCCGGATCCACTTCTGGGCACCCACTCCGCGCGTCGTCGAAGTCGGTCGCCGTCGAAGGTGATCGATCCTGCCGTCCCGTCGAGATCAAAGCCATGTCAGTCGATCTCATCGACCACGATCGCCTTCGACCCACCGGGGCGGGTGTCCAGCATCTCGACGATCGCATGGCCCGGTTGCGCTGACAATCGAACCCGCTCGCCGTGATCGAATGTTCATGATTCGACCGATGATGACTGTTCCCCGGGTGACAGTCGGGTGCGATGGTTTCGAGATAGACTTCGTGTTCGAGTGCGATGCAGATGTGGAACGCGGGACATCGCCGCCGCCGCCGACCACTGTAATCACGCTTCGCTCGGGGTGTCCGTGCTCTCGGCCTTCGACGGTGTCGGTGGCGATCCGTCCGTTTCGACCGGTCGCGACAAGGGAGGATCGGTGTCGCTTTCAAGCGGGGTGCGACCGAAATCTGGTCGGTCGACATCGTACGACCGTCGCGGGTCCCGGGCGAACTCGCCGACGTCCTCGGCGGCGACGCGAGGGACGCCGGGTGGTGCGCCTCGTCGAGGTGGGCGCGAAGAGGGTCCCCTCGGGTGCGAAAATGCTCTATGAAGCGCCCCCATGCGCGTCGACCTCTTCGATTTCGAGCTGCCTCCGGAAGCCATCGCCCTGCGCCCCGCCGACCCGCGGGAGCGCGCGCGTCTGCTCGTGGTACGGCCGGGGAGCGAGCCGGAGTTCACCGACGCGACCGTCGGCGACCTTCCGGGCCTCCTTCGTCCCGGCGACGCGCTGGTCTTCAACGACACGCGCGTCATTCCGGCGGAACTGCAGGGTGTCCGCGTCCGCGACGGCAATCCAGTGGCGGTCGCCTTCAACCTCATCGAGCGGGCGAGCGCCGACCGCTGGCGCGCCTTCGCGCGGCCGGGCAAGCGCCTGAAGCTCG
Source organism: Siculibacillus sp. (assembly GCA_030247555.1). Taxonomy (GTDB): domain Bacteria; phylum Pseudomonadota; class Alphaproteobacteria; order Rhizobiales; family Ancalomicrobiaceae; genus CALBKH01. The sequence continues at coordinate 19,128 of JAOTSD010000003.1, forward strand.
GCGATCGGGTGCGGTTCGGCGAGGAGGGGCGGGCCTGCCTGCTCGGCGAGGTGTGGGCGGGCGTCGTGGCGAAAGGTGAGGACGGCATCGTCGATCTCGCCTTCGACTACGCCGGTCCCGATCTCGACCGGGCCATCCATGCAGTCGGCAACATGCCGCTGCCGCCCTACATCTCGGCCAAGCGCAAAGCCGACGAACGCGACGTCAGCGACTACCAGACCATCTTCGCCCGCGAGGAGGGGGCGGTCGCCGCTCCGACCGCCGGACTGCATTTCACCCCGGAGATGATGGCGCGGCTCGATGAGGCCGGCGTCGAGCGCCATTTCGTGACGCTGCACGTCGGGGCGGGGACGTTCCTGCCGGTCAAGGTCGAGGACACCGCCGACCACGTCATGCATTTCGAGAGCGGCCACCTCTCGGCGGCGACGGCCGAACGACTGAACGCGGCCAGGGCGGGCGGCGGGCGGATCATCGCGGTGGGGACGACGTCGCTCCGGATCCTCGAGAGCGCCTGCGACGAGAGCGGGCGGCTCTCGGCGTTCTCGGGGGCGACCGACATCTTCATCACGCCGGGGCGGACCGTCCGTTCGGTCGACGCACTGATGACCAACTTCCACCTGCCGCGTTCGACGTTGTTCATGCTGGTCGCCGCCTTCTCCGGTCTCGACCGGATGCGGGCGGCCTATGCCCATGCGATCGCGACCGGCTACCGCTTCTATTCCTACGGCGACGCGTCGCTCATCTTCCCCGAGGCGCCATGAGCGAGACGGCTTCCCCGACCCCCGAGTTCGGCTTCACCCTCCACACCACCGACGGGCGGGCCCGGCGCGGCACGGTGACGACGGCGCACGGAGAGATCCGCACGCCGGCCTTCATGCCGGTCGGCACCCAGGCGACGGTCAAGTGCATGTATCCGGCGCAGGTGCGCGAGCTCGGCGCCGACGTCATCCTCGGCAACACCTATCATCTGATGTTGCGTCCGGGCGCCGAGCGGGTGGCGAAGCTCGGAGGCCTGCATCACCTGATGAACTGGCCGCACCCGATTCTCACCGATTCGGGTGGCTTCCAAGTCATGTCGCTCGCCCAGCTCCGGAAGATCACCGAGAAGGGCGTCACCTTCCGCTCCCACATCGACGGATCGCGCCACGAGTTGACGCCGGAGCGGTCGATCGAGATCCAGGGTCTGCTCGGCTCCGACATCCAGATGCAGCTCGACGAGTGCGTCGCGCTGCCGGCGGAGCGGAAAGAAATGGAGCGGGCGATGGAACTGTCGCTGCGCTGGGCGGAGCGGTCGAAGGCGGCGTTCTTCGGAAAGAGGGGCCACGGCATCTTCGGAATCGTCCAAGGGGGCGACGACGAAGCGCTGCGACTGAAGTCGGCGCGGGGGCTGATCGACATCGGCTTCCACGGGTACGCCCTCGGCGGCCTCGCCGTCGGCGAGCCTCAGGAGGTGATGCTCCGGGTGATCGAGGCGACCGCTCCGGCGCTGCCGGCGGACGCGCCGCGCTACCTGATGGGCGTCGGCACGCCGCACGACATCCTCGAGGCGGTCGCCCGCGGCATCGACATGTTCGACTGCGTCATGCCGACTCGTGCCGGCCGCCATGGCCAGGTCTTCACCCGCCGCGGCCGGGTGAACCTCAAGAACGCCCGCCACGCCGACGATCCCCGCCCGCTCGACGAGCTCTCCGACTGTCCGGCGGCACGCGACTGGTCGCGGGCCTATCTGCATCATCTGGTGCGCACCGGCGAGGCGCTCGGCGCCATGCTGCTCACCTGGGTGAACCTCGCCTACTACCAGTCGCTGATGGCCGACGCCCGGGCGGCGATCGAGGCGGGGCGCTGGGCCGACCACAAGGCCGAGGTCGAAGCCGGCTGGGCGCGGGGCGACGTCGAGCCGATGTGACGGACGGCGCGGGTGGCGGCCGTCTCGCGCATTCGTCGGACCCGGCCATGCCGGTGTGGCGCTTTTCGCGGCCGCCGGTCGTGCTAGGCTCTCCGTTCCACGGATCATGCTCCCTCGGAGGCCGTCATGCTCGACCACATCGGCGTTCCCGTTCGCGATCTCGCCCTGTCGAAGGCCTTCTACGAGAAGGCGCTGGCGCCGCTCGGCTACGGCGTCGTTCTGGAACTCGGTCCGGAAGTGACCGGCGGGGCCGGTTTCGTCGGTTTCGGCCGGCCGGGCAAGCCGCAGTTCTGGATCTCCACCGGCACGCCGCTGACCGGCGTGTTGCACGTCGCCTTCAAGGCGCTGGAGCGGTCGCGAGTGGCGGCCTTCCATGCCGCGGCGCTCGCCGCCGGCGGGCGCGACAACGGCGGGCCGGGTTTGCGCCCGCACTACCACCCGAACTACTACGGTGCCTTCGTCTTCGACCCGGACGGCCACAACGTCGAGGCGGTCTGCCACGAGCCCGAGGGCTGAGCGTCGGTCGCGATCGGCACCGCGGCGACATGCTCCCGCCCGCCTTCGAAGGGGGAGGGTGGCGGGGCGGATCTTCACTCGTCCCCCGACGATTTCCATGTCGACACCGACCGATGCGGAGCCCCATCTCTCGACCACGCGCTGGTTCACCGCCGGCATGCGTGCGTTCTTCTCGCTGCCGGCCTTCATCCTGATGGCGGCCTTCACCGGATTCGGCGGCCTCGCCCATGCGAGCGGGGTGACGCTCGCCCAAGCGGTGGCGATGTCGGGGCTGATCTGGGCGCTGCCGTCGATGGTGGTGCTGGTCGGCGCCATCAAGGCGGGGACGCCGATCCTCGCCACGGCCATCGCGGTGTCGCTCTCGGCCGTCCGCCTGATGCCGATGACCATGGCGCTGACGCCGATCCTGCGCGACGAGAAGACGCCGAGATGGCAGCTCTACTGGGCCTCCCATTTCGTCGCCGTCACCGCCTGGGTGTTCGGCATGACCAAGCTGCCGAGCATGGCGCGGGCGGCGCGCGTGCCCTATTTCGTCGGCTTCGCCATGACCCTGACGGTGGTCAACATGGGGGTCACGGCGGTGTCCTGGTGGGCGAGCGCGGCCCTGCCGCCGGTCGCCGCGGCCGCGCTGGTGCTGCTGACGCCGCTCTACTTCATCGTCTCGCTGTGGCGGGCGGCCGAGCGGGCGCCGACCGACCGGATCGCGCTGGTGATCGGCATGGCGATCATGCCGGGGGCCCATCATCTGACCCCTGAGTTCGCGCTGCTCCTGACCGGGCTCCTCGGCGGCAGCATCGCTTTCGTCCTCGCCCGGCTGCTCCGGCGGCGGCCCGCGGCGGCGGCGGGAACGGCGGCGGCGGACCTGCCGGCCGATGTGGCGGAGGAGGAGCGATGAGCGGCCTCTCCTTCGATGCGATCGGAACGTGGTGGTGGCCGTGGGTGTTCATCCTCACGGCCGGATGGCTCGCCAACGACATGTGGCGCTTCCTCGGCGTCGCCTTCTCCGGGCGGCTGACCGAGACGAGCCCGGTCTTCGCCTGGGTCAAGGCCGTGGCGACGTCGCTGGTCGCCGGTGTCATCGCCCAGTAGGTGCTGTTTCCGACCGGCGATCTCGCCGCCACCAGCGCGACGTTGCGGCTCGGCGCGGTGGCGATCGGCTTCGTCGCCTTCCGGCTCGGACGGCAACACATCTTCGTCGGTGTCGCCGCCGGCGAAGCCGCCTTCGTGCTCGGCTCGTGGACGGGGATCTAGATCAGCGCGACAGCCTCGGCACCAGCGAAAGCACCACCAGCACGATCACCGCGCCGATCGCGGCGCGGATGATCTCGCCGATCAGGCCGTGGCCGAGGGCGAGGCCGAGGCGCGGCAGCACGAAGCCGGCCACAGCGGCACCGACGATCCCGAGGACGGCGTTGACAAGGAAGCCGAAGCCGCCGCCGCGCACCAAGAGGCCGGCGAGCCAACCGGCGACGGCGCCGACCAGGATCCAGACGATGAGACCGATCATGGAACTTCTCCTCGGAGTAGGGTGTCAGGCGAGTACGGCGCGGATCTTCTCGGCGTGGGCGGCGAGGATCTTCTGGTCTGCGAAGGGGCGGGGCAGCCGCCGCACGGTGTCGGCCATCTGGCGCGGCATGACGTGGAAATGGAGGTGGAAGACCTCCTGACCGCCGGCCTTCTCCGAGAACTGCTGGATGGTGACGCCGTCGGCGATGAAGGCCGCCTTCACCGCGATCGCCATCTTCTGCACCGTGGCGATCACCGCGGCGAGATCGTCGGGGCGGATGTCGAGGATGTTGCGGGCCTCGGCCTTGGGGATCACCAGGACGTGCCCGTCGACCGCCGGCATGACGTCCATGAAGGCGAGCGTCGCCTCGTCCTCGAAGACCACATGGGCGGGGATCTCGCCGCGCAGGATCTTGGCGAAGACGTTGGTGTCGTCGTAGGCGGTGGTCATCGAGGGGCCTCTCGGTGCGTGAAACGGTCGCCCGGACTTTCGGACGGCGGGGGCGGTCGGTCAAGCCGACGCGACGCGGAGGAGGGCGGCGTCAGCGCTTCGGCCGGTCGCCGTAGGGGGAGGTGGCGAGGAGTTCGGCGTCGGCCTCGACCACCGCCTCGCGTTCCTCGGCGAGGAAGCGATCGACCGCGGCGCGCAGGCCGGGATCGCGGACGAGATGGGCCGAGCGGGTCTCGACCGGCAGGTAGCCGCGGGCGAGCTTGTGTTCGCCCTGTGCCCCGGCTTCGACGCGCGACAGGCCCCGGGCGATCGCCCAGTCGATAGCCCGATGGTAACAGACCTCGAAATGCAGGAAGGGCAGGTCTTCGACCGTTCCCCACCAGCGGCCGTAGAGGGCTTCGTCGCCGATGAAGTTGAGCGCCCCGCCGATGCGCCGGCCGTGGCGCTTCGCCATCACCAGCAGCACCCGGTCGGCCATGGTGGCGCCGATACGGGCGAAGAAGTCGCGGGTGAGGTAGGGATGGCCCCATTTGCGCGAGCCGGTGTCCATGTAGAAGGCGAAGAAGGCGTCCCAGTCGGCCTCCCCGATGTCGGCGCCGGTCAGCATCTCGATCTCGACGCCGTCGGCCATCGCCTCGCGCCGTTCCCGCACCAGCTGTTTGCGGCGGCGGCCGAGGAGAGTGGAGAGGAAGTCGTCGTAGTCGCGATAGCCGCGATTGGGCCAGTGGAACTGGCGATCGATCCGCCGCGACCAGCCGGCGGCGGCGAAGGCGGTCGCATCCTCGTCGATCAGGAAGGTGGCGTGGGCGGAGGAGAAGCCGGCGTTTCCGGTCAGCGCCTCGAGCCCGGCGACCAGCATGCGGCGGCGCGCGGCGCGCGTCTCCTCATCGCCGGGGCCGACGAGGAGACGCGGGCCGGTGACCGGGGTGAACGGCACCGAGACCTGGATCTTGGGATAGTAGCGCCCACCGGCGCGCTCGAGGGCGCGCGCCCAGCCATGATCGAAGACGTATTCGCCCTGGCTGTGGGTCTTGACCCAGTTCGGGACGATCGCCGCCGGGCGGCCGTCGGCGCCGTCGATCACCAGATGGCGGGGATGCCAGCCGGCCTCGGGGGCCGCCGAACCGGAGGCTTCGAGGGCGACGAAGAAGTCGTGGGAGAGGAGCGGATCGGGTCGCGCTGCGGTGCCGGCGGCGCAGCGGTCCCAGTCGGAGCGATCGATTTCGGCGACGCCGGCGGCGATACGGATCGCCACTTCCTCACCCGTGCCCCGCCGATCGCTCATGCCGTCGCTTCTCCAACTCGCCCGAGAGGGAGGATAGGGGCGGCGACGGAGTTCGCCAGCCCTTCCCGCCACACCGTCGGAAACGAAGAGACCGGCCGCGGGGCCGGTCTCGGGAGGGGGCGTGCCGGAACGCCGCGCCGCTCAGCGGCAGAGGCGGCGGACGTGGCGGTCGCCCCAGTCGTCGTACCAGACCTCGCGCCAGCAACGACGCGGAACCACGACCTCTTCCTCGTAGACGCGCACCGGGCGGCGGCGGACGACGTAGGTCTCCGGCTGCGGCTGGGTGAGCGCGTTGCCGAGGATGAGGCCGCCGACGAGACCGGCGGCGCCGGCGGCGAAGGCGGCACCGGGATCGCCGGCACGGGCCGGCGCGGTGACGACGGCGGTCGACATGGCGATGGTGGCGGCCGCGGCGGCGGCCAGGACGAACTTCTCGGCGATCATGAGCCTCTCACCTCTCGGGTCGGGCGACGTGCCCGGAAGCGTGGCGTGGGGACCGCGACGATCCCCTTCGAGTTGCCGGTCGTGACTTCAACGGTCATTCGAGACGAAATCAAGGCGGATGTCGTCGCATGTTCACGGCGGCGGCGACCATCGGGGCTCGCGGTGAAGAAACGATGACCCGAACTCAGGGCGCGGTCCCGGTCGTGTCGGGGTCGAAGCCCTCGAAGACGATCTGGTCGGCGTGAGCGAGCACCCGGCGGCGCATCTCCTCGCTCCTCACCGTCCAACTGATCACCGGCAGGCCGAAGATCCGCCGCGCCACCCAGGGGCCGGGGGCCGGCAGGTCCCCGACGCAGTAGGAGACGAACTTCGGGCGCGAGCGCGGCGCGTGCAGCAGGTGGCGCAGGGCGAAGCGCTCGATGCGGGTGAAGCGGGCGTAGTACTCGAGGTTGGTGGCCTCGTCGGCGACGATGCCGTGGGCGACGCCGGGCATGATCCGGTTCGCCGCTTCGACCACGTCGGGATCGAAGGACTTGGTGACCACCGGGCCGCGATAGTTCGCCAGCCGCTCGGCGACGCGGCGCACCAGCCGGTCGTCGGGGCGGCGGGGAAATTCGCTCTTCAGCTCGAGGCAGAGGCCGACCCGGCCGTCGACCAGCGCCAGGAGATCGTCGAGCGAGGGGATGCGGTCGTCGGTGCCGGTGATCGGGATGGCCCGCAATTCCGCCATGGTGCGGCGGTCGACGCGGCCGGTCGAGGCCGTCAGCCGGTCGAGCGTGTCGTCGTGGAAGACCACCACCTCCTCGTCGGCGGAGAGCAGCAGGTCGACTTCGATGTTGTAGCGCTTCTCCACCGCGCGGGCGGCGGCGCCGAGCGTGTTCTCGATCACGCCGCGGGCCGCGTCGTGCAGGCCACGGTGGGCGATCGGGCGTGCGGTGAGCCAAGAGATGTCCATCGCTGTCCTCGCGCGCGTCAGGCGACTTCGAAGATGCCTTCGACTTCGACGGCGACGCCGAAGGGCAGGCCCGCGACGCCCATCGCCGAGCGCGAGTGACGGCCGCGATCACCGAAGACGTCGACCATCAGGTCGGAGGCGCCGTTGACCACCTTGGGGTGGTCGGTGAACTCGAGGGTGGAATTGACGAAGCCGGTGAGCTTGACCACCCGGGCGAGCTTCTCCAGATCGCCGACGGCGGCCTTCAACTGGGCGATCAGGTTGATTGCGCAGAGACGGGCGGCGGCGCGGCCGGTGTCGAGGTCGGCGTCGGCGCCGAGCTTACCGACGAATTCGATGCCCTTCGGGCCGACCGGGATCTGACCGGAGACGAAGACGAGGGCGCCGGTGCGGACGAAGGGCACGTAGTTGGCGGCCGGCGCAGCGGGGGTCGGCAGGGTGATTCCGAGTTCGGCGAGGCGCGCTTCGACGGTGCTCATGGGGTTCGGCTCCGGTGTCGGGACGGCGGCGGCCGGAACGGCGGACCGCGGGTGTCCCTTCATGTCCGAAATCCGCCCGCTCGGCAATCGACGGCGTCGGGGGGCAGGGTGGCGCCGGCACCGGTCGATTGAAATCGCCGGCGAAGCGGTCCAAGAGTGGGGAGACGGCACGGGCGGAGACCGCGGCGGCCGTCGAACGGCGAGGCGAACGAGGTCACGAATGGCGGATCGGACGTACCTGCGGTTTCTCCTCTGCGGCGCCATCGCCGCCGCCGGGGCGACCACGACGGCGGCAGCGTCCGCCGATACGCTGCGCGGGCTCGTCGGCCATCGCGCCGTCTACGAGATGACGTTGGCCGATCGCAGCGATCGCGCCGAGGTGGTCGACGTCTCCGGCCGGCTCGTCTACGAGTTTTCCGGCACGGTCTGCGACGGTTTCTCCTCGCGCTTCCGGCTGGTGACGAGGCTCACCAACACCGACGGGCGGGCGCGGGTCACCGACATGCGCACCTCGTCCTTCGAGGACACCCGGAACCGCAGCTTCGATTTCGTCAATCAGAATCTGGTCGACGGCCGGACGGTGGAGGACACCAAGGGCGTCGCTCGCCACGAGGGCGAGGGGACGCGGGTGACGGTGGCCGGGGCGGCCGGGGCGCCGCTCGATCTGCCGGCGACGGTACGATTTCCGACCGAACACATGGTCGACCTGATCGAGGCGGCCAAGGCCGGGAGATCGGTGGCGGAGATCGACCTCTTCGACGGATCCGACGGCGGGCACAAGGTCTTTCGCACCACGGTGGTGATCGGACGCGAGCAGACCGGGCCGGACGACACCTCGGACGAACCGGCGGTGGCGCGGTCGGCGTTGGCCGGCGGTAAGCGGCGGTGGCCGGTCGAGATCTCCTATTTCGACCGCTCCAAGGCCGAAGGCGACGCGCTGCCGGACTATCAACTCGGTTTCCTCGTCTACGAGACCGGGCTGTCGCGGCGGCTGCGGCTGCGTTACGGCGACTTCGCCATCGCCGGGCGGCTGTCGGGGCTCGAGCCGATCGCGGCGGGCGAGTGCCGCTGAGGTCCGCCGGCGGGGCGGGCGCCGCGAAGGCGCCGGGCTCGCCGGACGGAGGTCGGGTCGTCGACTCCATCGGGAGTGAGAGATGAGACCGCGTCGGTTGGTGATCGGTACGGCCGTCCTCGTCCTGCTCGCCGCGGCGGAGGGGCGGGGCGTCGCGGCCGAGCCCTGCACGACGGCGCGCGCGGCCAACAATCCGGCCTTCGGTGCGCCGCGCGCCTGCGCCCCCGCGCCGCGCGAGACGGCGGCGGCGCCTCGGGCGAAGGCCGGTCCGGCGAAGCGGGCGACGGCGGGCGAGGGCAGCGTCTTCCGCCCGTTCGACGGCACCACCGTCACCGTCGGCGGCAGCGTCACCGCCGACACCGTGGTCGGCCGGGGGGCGCCTCCGCCCCTGAACGGGCACCGCCGACGAGCGGGCAACGGACCGGATCGGCCGTTCGCAGGCGGTGAGGCGCGGGCGGGGACGTGAGGCTAGGGCGATCGCCGCCCGCTCACACCGCGATGTTGTCGATGAGGCGGGTCCTGCCGAGCCACAGGGCGGCGAGCAGGCGCAGCGGTTCGCCCGTCTCGCTCGGCGCGGCGAGGGTCACGGCGTTGCGGATCTCGAGATAGTCGACCCGGTCGAAGCCGGCGGCGAGCAGGGCCGCCTTCGCCGTGGCGAGGGCGGAGGCGGCGTCGCCTCCGGCGCGCACGGTCTCGGCCACCCGGCGCATCTCCGCGACGAGACGGGGGGCGATCACCCGCTCCCGCGGCGAGAGGTAGGCGTTGCGCGACGACATGGCGAGGCCGTCGGCCTCGCGTACCGTGGCGCCGCCGACGATCTCCACCGGGATCATCAGGTCGCGCACCATCTGCCGGACGACGGCGAGTTGCTGGTAGTCCTTCTCGCCGAAGATGGCGATGTCGGGGGCGCAGGCGACGAGCAGCTTGGCGACCACCGTGGCGACACCGGAGAAGAAATGCGGCCGGAAGTCGGTCTCGAGCCCGAGCGCGGGGCCGGCGACCTCGACCCGGGTCACGGAGCCGAGCGGATACATCTCCAGCGCATTGGGCGCGAAGACGAGATCGGTGCCGAGCCCGGCGAGCTTCTCGACGTCGGTCCCCTCGGTGCGGGGATAGGTCTGGAAGTCCTCGTGCGGGGCGAACTGCGTCGGGTTGACGAAGATCGACACCACGACGTGGGTCGCCCGGCGGAAACCCTCCTCGACCAGCGACAGATGTCCCTCGTGCAGCGCGCCCATGGTCGGCACCATGGCGACGGTCTCGCCCGCCCGACGCCAGGCGTCGACGTGCGTCCTGAGTTCGGCCACGGTCCGTACGATCACCGGTCGACGCCCGACCTCGGATCCGACACTCCGCGTCACTTCGATCATTCCGGTCTCCCGTCGCCGCGGCCGGGCCCCACGCGCCCCGGTCGCGCCTCCATGTTGCGGTGCGGGAGATTGCCAGAAGCGGGCTTCCCGCGCCAGTCCGTTTTCATCGATTTAAATCGCGACAACGGCGAAGCCGGGGCATTCTTCCGCGGGCGGCGGCGCGGTATGCGACGGGGTGCCGCGTGAGGGATGGGCGCGGCCGGACCGAAATGCTATCCCGAAGCGATGCGTCGCGACGAGCGCGGCGCCGACGAGAAGGCCATGAGCGCGGACGAACCCAGAGATCGCGGCGCACTCGACCACACCGGCTCCACCGCGCCGAGCGGGCGCTCCGGGGCCGACGACATCGCGCGCTTCCTCGCCGAGACGAGCCGCAAGGCGCGACGCACCGCCGGCGGCCGGCTGATCTTCGCCCTCGACGCCACCATGAGTCGCCGCGCCACTTGGGAGCACGCCTCGGTGCTGCAGGCGGCGATGTTCGAGGAGGCGGCGCGGGTCGGCGGGCTCGAGGTGCAGCTCGTCTACTACCGCGGTCAGGGCGAGTGTCGGGCGAGCCGCTGGTTCACCGAGGCGGCCGATCTGGCGCGGGTGATGGGCGGCATCGACTGCCGCGCGGGAGCGACGGCGATCGGCCGCGTGCTCTCCCATGTCGCGGCGGAGGCGCGTGAGCGGCCGGTGGCGGCGATGGCCTTCGTCGGCGACGCGTGCGAAGAGGACGAGGGCCTGCTCGAGGATCTGGCGGGGCGGGCGGCGATGACCGGCGTCGCCTGTTTCATGTTCCAGGAGGGACACGACCGGCGGGTGGCGCGGCTCTTCGGCGAGATCGCCCGCTTGACGCGAGGAGCGCACGTTCCCTTCGACGAAGGCGCGGCCGACCGGTTGGGCGCGTTGCTGCGGGCGGTCGCCGCCTACGCGACGGGCGGGCGCGAGGCGCTGGTGGCGCTCGCGGCGCGCCGGGAAGGCGAGGGGGCGCGGCTCCTCCTCGGGCGGATGGACGATCCCGACGCGGGAGGGCGGTGATGAATTCGGTGTTTCTCGGCGTCGCCGTGCTGGTCGGCGTGCTGGTGTTGATGCAGGGCTTCGTCTCGGCCAATCCGGCCAAGCTCGCGGTCACGTTCAAGCGGGCGGGGGCGGCGGCGCTGATGGCGCTGGCGGTCGCCATGCTGGCCACCGGGCGCTTCGTCGTGGCGGTGCCGCTGTTCGTCTTCGCGCTGATGCTGGCGGGACCGACGGCGGGCAACTACGCCCGCTGGATCCGGCCGTTCCTCGGACCATGGAGCGGGCTCATGGCGGCCTTCGGCTCGGGTGGGGCCTCGGCGCGCGGGCGGCGCTCGGTGGTGCGCTCGGCGGCGCTGGAGATGGAACTCGACCACGATACCGGCACGCTCTCCGGAAGGGTGCTCGCCGGGCGGTTCGAGGGTCACGATCTGGCGCGGTTGTCGGTGGAGGACCTTCTGGCATTGTGGCGGGAGATCGGGGCGGATCCGGAGAGCCGGTCACTCTTGGAGGCTTATCTCGATCGCCGGGCGCCCGTCTGGCGCCAGCACGCTCAGGAAGATCCGGCAGCGCGGCAGAGCGGCGCGGCGCGCACGGGCGCGATGACCGACGAGGAGGCCCACCAGATTCTCGGCCTTCGTCCAGGCGCGTCCCACGCCGAGATCAGGGAAGCGCATCGACGACTCGTGAAGGCGGTGCACCCCGACACGGGGGGCTCCACGTTCCTGACCGCCAAGATCAACGAAGCCAAGGACAGACTCGTCGGCAAACATGGGACGCGCTCCAATCACTGACGCAGAGCAAGACAAGCGAAATCCTTGCGCTTGAGGGCGCGGCAGGCGTCCTCGGCGCGTTTCTGATCCTGGAACCCGGCGAAGCGGGCCCGCCATACGCGACCCGACCCGGTGGTGGCCGCTTCGGTGAAGCCGTCGGCGCGGGCGAGCACGGAGCCGCCCTTGTCCCTGGCCTTGTCGAGAGCGGCGTGGGCCGCCCGGTCGTTGTCGTAGGCGCCGATCTGGACCACCCAACCCTGACGCTCGATCGCTTTGGGCGCCGGCAGCGGCGCCGCCGGTTCGAGGCGCTGTCGATGCAGGGTGCCGGTGGTCGCCGCCGCGACCTCACGCGACGAGAGCGTCGCCGTGGCGAGGGAGACGGGACGTGGCGGCGTCGCATCGACGACCGGCGCCGGGCGCGGCGAAGCCGCGGCGACCCGCGTCGGTGCCTCCGCCGGCATCGGTTGGGGGATCGGTTGGCCGCCGCGCGGCAGGAGGATGGCGCGGGCCATGGCGACCGCGGCGCCGTGGTCGGTCGAGGTGCGGGCGGCCTGCTCGGGCGGCGCGATCGCGACCACGTCCGAACTGGCGAGGCGCGGCTTGTTGGAGGCCGGCGGAACGCCGGCCGGAGCGGACACCGGAGCCATCGCCAGCAGCGCCATGGGTTCGGCCGTTTCGTCGCCGAGCCGATCGGCGGTCGTCGCGGCGGGGCGCGAGGGGGCGGCGAGCGGCAGCGCGGCGAAGCGGGTCGGCGCGGCCGGGGAGGCGGTCGCCGTCTCGGGCGCGTCGTCGTCGATCTCGGCGGTCCGGGTCGAGCCGGTCTCCTCGAACACCGAAGAGACCTTCGAGCCGGCCGAAGCCTGGGGTAGATGGGCGCTCAGCAGCGCCGCCATGTGGTCGTCGCGGGCGCGGCCGGAGGAGCCGCCCATCACCGCGGCGACGAGATGACGGCCGTCGCGGCGGATCGACGAGACGAGATTGAAGCCGGAGGCGTTGGTGTAGCCGGTCTTGATGCCGTCGATGCCCTCGAGGCGATAGAGCAGCTTGTTGTGGTTGCCGTGAACCGAATTGCCCCAAGCGAAGGAACGCGTCGCGAAATAGCGGTACTGGACCGGGAAGCGCTCCTGGAGGGCGCGACCGAGCACCACCATGTCGCGGGCGGTGGTGAACTGGGCGTCGTGGGGCAGGCCGGAAGCGTTGTAGAAGACGGTGTTGCGCATGCCGATGCGGCGCGCCGTCGAGGTCATGCGACGGGCGAAGGCCTGTTCGGTGCCGCCGAGGTTCTCGGCGACGGTCACCGCAACATCGTTGGCCGACTTGGTGACGAGCGCGCGTATGGCGTCCTCCGCCGCGATCGTCTGGCCGGGGCGCAGGCCGAGCTTCGAAGGGGCCTGGGCGGAGGCTTTGGGCGAGGCGGTGAAACGGGTCGCGGGGGCCACCTTGCGCTTCTGCATGTCCTCGAAGAGGAGATAGAGCGTCATCATCTTGGTGAGAGACGCGGGGTGGCGCGGGGCGTCGGCGTTCTTGGCGTAGAGGACCTTGCCGGTCTTGTCGTCGATGACGATCGCGGCATAGCGCGGCGAACCGACGAGATCACCGGAGCCGGCGACCATGCGCTGGGCCTTGGCCCTGGCCGGGCCGTTGAATTTCTTGCGTTTGCCGGCCTCGGCGGTCGTCACGCTCAGGGAACAGACGACCAGAGCCATCAGGACCGACCAGACCAGGCGGCCCCGCCCCAAGGTACGCGAATACTGCACTGTCACATCCTCGAAGCCGTCGTCCGCCACGCGTGCGAACGCCTCGATGTCCTGATCGGCGCGCCGTGCCCGTCGCCGGGAACGTCCCTCATCCGCCTCCGGCGCTGATGCGCCGGAGGCGGGACACGAGGTGTGGCGCGCCGCCCACATCGACCAGAATGCGACCGACGAGGTTGAGGATCGGTAAATTCGGGGGCGCTCAACACGACTATGGTGCAATGCAAAATAATGTTGACCGCAGTGCGCAATTCTATCATATTGCGCCGCAGCATCGATCGGGCGCCGACCCGGATCGGTCGAAGAGCCCGGCGTTCGGCGGCGAACGCCCAGACACGAGGATGGCCCACATGATCGCTTCCGTCGAAGATTTCCAGAAGCTCGCCAAGGACAACACCGCGAACGCCCAGAAGGCTTTCGGCTCGCTCTCCAAGGGTCTGCAGACCATCGCCTCCGAGATCGGTGACTATTCCAAGAAGTCCTTCGAGGAGGGTTCGGCCGTTCTCGAGCAGCTGGCCGGCGCCAAGACCCTCGACAAGGTCGTCGAGATCCAGTCCGATTACGCCAAGAAGGCCTACGAGGGCTTCGTCGCCCAGTCGACCAAGGTCGGTGAACTCTACGTCGACCTCGCCAAGGAACTGGCGAAGCCGTTCGAAGGCATGATGCCGAAGGCGAAGTGATCGCTCGGGCACGGTGAGCGCGTCGGCGCTCCCTCCGAACGAGAGGTTCCGCGAAAGGCCCGGTCGGTGACGACCGGGCCTTTCGTCGTTCACGTTCGAGCGAGCGGGACCGGTTCCGCGGCGGCGTCCTTCCGGGGGTGGAGTGCGACGACGTTGCGGGGCGGCGGCGATGCCCTACAATGTTCGGCGAAGCATCCCATATGCTTCGGGTGAGAGTGGGGGAAGGTCGTCCGATGGACGGCTCCGCCGAACCTTCCGACGGCCCGCGGGCCGGAACGTCAACGAGCCGTGCCCCGGGGCGGCTGCATCCTGCGAAGCGAAATGCGCGTATTCGTCACGATCATGAGCCAGGAACCACCCCGCATCGGCGACGATGATCCCGATCACGGTGTGGCCACCAAGGTCCGTCCCAAGGTCAAGCGGCCGAACATGTACCGTGTTCTGCTGCTCAACGACGATTACACGCCGATGGAGTTCGTGGTCCACGTGCTGGAACGCTTCTTCAACAAGGGGCGCGACGAGGCGACGCGGATCATGTTGCACGTCCACCACCACGGTGTGGGGGAATGCGGCATCTTCACCTACGAGGTGGCCGAGACCAAGGTCACCCAAGTGATGGACTTCGCCCGCCGGAACCAGCATCCGCTGCAGTGCGTCATGGAAAAGAAGTGAGGTCCGACCCGTGCCGTCCTTCTCCCGCAGCCTCGAGAAGGCGCTCCATCAGGCCCTGCATCTGGCCAACGAGCGCCATCAGGAATACGCCACCCTCGAGCACCTCCTGCTGGCTCTGATCGAGGATCAGGACGCCGGGGCGGTGATGCGGGCCTGCAACGTAGACCTCGAGGTGCTGAAGCGCAATCTCGTCGAATATGTCGACACCGAGCTCGAGAACCTCGTCTCCGACGGCGACGACGACGCCAAACCGACGGCCGCCTTCCAGCGGGTGATCCAGCGCGCCGTGATCCACGTGCAGTCGTCGGGGCGCGAGGAGGTGACCGGGGCGAACGTGCTCGTCGCCATCTTCGCCGAGCGCGAGTCCCACGCGGCCTATTTCCTGCGAGAGCAGGACATGACCCGCTACGACGCGGTCAATTACATCAGCCACGGTATCGCCAAGCGAGCGGGCATGACCGAGGCTCGTCCCCCTCGCGGCGCGGAGGAAGAGATGTCGTCGACCGAGACCTCCGCCGAGACCAAGAAGAAGACCGAGGCCCTCGAAGCCTATTGCGTCAACCTCAACGACAAGGCACTCAAGGGCAAGATCGATCCGCTGATCGGCCGCGACGCCGAGATCGCCCGCACCATTCAGGTGCTGTGCCGCCGTTCGAAGAACAATCCGCTCTACGTCGGCGATCCCGGCGTCGGCAAGACCGCCATCGCCGAGGGACTCGCCCGCCGCATCGTCGAGGGTGAGGTGCCGGAAGTGCTGCTCGGCTCGACCGTCTTCGCCCTCGACATGGGGGCGCTGCTGGCCGGCACGCGCTACCGCGGCGACTTCGAGGAGCGGCTGAAGCAGGTGGTCAAGGAGATCGAGGAGTATCCGAAGGCGATCATGTTCATCGACGAGATCCACACCGTGATCGGCGCGGGTGCGACCTCGGGCGGCGCCATGGATGCCTCGAATCTGCTCAAGCCCGCCCTCGCTTCGGGCAACGTCCGCTGCATCGGCTCGACCACCTACAAGGAGTATCGCCAGTTCTTCGAGAAGGACCGGGCGCTGGTCCGCCGCTTCCAGAAGATCGACGTCAACGAGCCTTCGGTGCCGGACGCCATCGAGATCCTCAAGGGGCTGAAGCCCTATTTCGAGGAGCACCACAAGGTCCGCTACACCCACGACGCCATCAAGGCGGCGGTTGAACTGGCGGCGCGCTACATCAACGACCGCAAGCTCCCCGACAAGGCGATCGACGTCATCGACGAGTCCGGCGCTGCGCAGATGCTGGTGACCGAGTCGAAGCGGCGCAAGGTCATCGGCGTCAAGGAGATCGAAGAGACCATCGCCACCATGGCGCGGATCCCGCCCAAGTCGGTCTCCAAGAACGACGCCGAAGTGCTCGAGCATCTCGACACCAACCTGAAGCGGGTCGTCTACGGCCAGGAGAAGGCGATCGAGACGCTGGCGGCGGCGATCAAGCTCGCCCGAGCCGGGCTTCGCGAACCGGAAAAGCCCATCGGCTCCTACCTCTTCGCCGGCCCGACCGGCGTCGGCAAGACCGAGGTGGCCAAGCAGCTCGCCAAGCTGCTCGGAGTGGAGATGCTGCGCTTCGACATGTCGGAGTACATGGAGCGCCACACCGTCAGCCGGCTGATCGGTGCCCCTCCCGGCTACGTCGGTTTCGATCAGGGCGGCCTCCTGACCGACGGCGTCGACCAGCATCCGCACTGTGTGCTGCTGCTCGACGAGATCGAGAAGGCCCATCCGGACCTGTTCAACATCCTGTTGCAGGTGATGGACCACGGCAGCCTGACCGATCACAACGGCAAGAAGGTCGACTTCCGCAACGTCATCCTGATCATGACCACCAACGCCGGCGCCGCCGATCTCGCCCGGGCGCCGATCGGCTTCAACCGGGTCAAGCGCGAGGGCGAGGACACCGAGGCGATCAACCGCCTGTTCACGCCGGAGTTCCGCAACCGGCTCGACGCGGTCGTCGCCTTCCAGAACCTGCCGCTCGAGGTGATCCGTCAGGTGGTCACCAAGTTCGTGATGCAGCTCGAGGCGCAGCTCGCCGACCGCAACGTCACCTTCGAGCTCGACGCGGCGGCGACCGACTGGCTCGCCACCCACGGCTACGACCGTCAGATGGGGGCCCGCCCGCTCGGCCGCGTCATCCAGGAGCACATCAAGAAGCCGCTCGCCGACGAGGTGCTCTTCGGCAAGCTGAAGCGCGGCGGCGTGGTCAAGGTGACGGTCGGCAAGAGCGCCGAGGGGAGCGACGAGCTGAAGCTCGAGAGCATCTCGGCGGTGACCGCGGTCGCCGCCCCGGCGCCCGAGCCGGAGGTCGAGGCCAAGGCCAAGGCCAAGAAGCCGGCGAAGCCGAAAAAGGCGCCGAAGTCCGGCGTCCCGGCGCTCAGCCGACGCCGCGACGTGGTGCCGGTCGACCCGGGTGAGGAGTGAGATCCGGGGGCGAGCGGGGCGAAGCGCTCCCTATGGCCCTCGGTTTCCCCGCGCCGCGCGTTCTTCCGCCGCCTCGCGCACCGTCCGGGCCATCGCCTGCATACGGTCGAGCGCTCCTTGCAGGATGAAGCTCGCGGCCATCTTGTCGACCACCTCGGCGCGCCTGGCCCGCGAGGTGTCGGCCTCGAGCAGGGTGCGGGTGACGGCGGTGGTCGACAGGCGCTCGTCCCACCAGGCGATCGGCAGCGTGGTCAGCGGCACCAGATTGCGGACGAAGGCGCGGGTCGCCTGGGCGCGCGGGCCTTCCGAGCCGTCCATGTTGAGCGGCAGGCCGATGACCATCGCCGCCACCTGCTGTTTCTCACAGATCGCCAACAGATCGGCGACGTCGAGCGAGAACTTGCGGCGGCGGATCGTCTCCATCGGCGTGGCGATGCGCCGGCCGAGGTCGGAGAGGGCGAGACCGATGGTCTTGGCGCCGAGGTCGAGTCCGATCAGCCGCGCCGAGGCGGGCAGGCGGGCGGCGAGATCGGAAAGCGACAGGGTGGGATCGGGTGCGGCCATGGCCGAGCCCTAGCACGGCGGAGCCGGCGAGGGGAGGGGTGGTGCGCGTCGCACGCCGGCTCGGCGGCCGTCGCCGATTGCCTCGGCTTCTTTCGGGGTGTTAGAACGGCTCGATCGCGTCGCTGCCGCGCCGCAACACGCCCGTTCGTCCCATGCCGAGGTTCCCATGTCCGTCGATCGTTCGACCGTCGTCCGTGTCGCCCATCTGGCGCGCATCCGCGTCGCCGAAGAAGAGGTGGACAAGCTCCAGGGCGAGCTCAATTCGATCCTCGGTTTCGTCGAACAACTCTCCGAACTCGACGTCTCCGGGGTCGAGCCGCTGACCTCGGTCGTGCCGATCGCCATGAAGAAGCGGGCCGACGTCGTCACCGACGGCGCCATCCCGAAGAAGGTGACGCAGAACGCGCCGCAGGCCGAAGACGACTTCTTCGTGGTTCCCAAGGTGGTCGAGTGAGCCGGCGAATCCGTCCGCGCCCGTTCCTCCCACGTCATTCGATGGATTGCCGACCGTGACCGATCTGACCGCACTCACCCTCGCCGAAGCCCGCGACGCCCTGAAGGCGAAGCGCCTCACCGCGACCGAACTGACCGACGCCTATCTCGCCGCCATGGAGCGCGCTCGCGTCCTCAACGCCTTCGTCCTCGAGACGCCGGAGAAGGCGCGGGCCATGGCCGCCGCCTCCGACGCGCGGATCGCGGCCGGCGAGGCGGGACCGCTCGAGGGGCTGCCGATCGGGGTCAAGGACCTCTACTGCACCGAGGGCGTGCGGACGACCGCCTGCTCGCGGATCCTCGGCAACTTCGTGCCGCCCTACGAATCGACCGTGACAGCGAACTTGTGGGCCGACGGCGCGGTGATGCTGGGCAAGCTCAACAACGACGAGTTCGCCATGGGCTCGTCGAACGAGACCTCGGCCTTCGGCACCGTCACAAACCCTTGGCGGCGCAGGAACCCCGACGGCTCGATCGATCCGACGCCGCTCGTCCCGGGTGGTTCCTCCGGCGGCTCCTCCGCGGCGGTCGCGGCGCGCCTGTGCATCGGCGCGACCGGCACCGACACCGGCGGCTCGATCCGCCAGCCGGCCGCCTTCACCGGCACCGTCGGTATCAAGCCGACCTACGGCCGCTGCTCGCGCTGGGGCATCGTCGCCTTCGCTTCGTCGCTCGATCAGGCCGGCCCCTTCGCCCGCACCGTCCGCGACGCCGCCATCCTCTTGAAGTCCTTCGCCTCGGTGGATCCCAAGGACACGACGTCGGTCGACCTGCCGGTGCCGGACTACGAGGCTTCGGTCGGCCGCTCGATCAAGGGCAAGGTCATCGGCATCCCCAAGGAATACCGCGTCGACGGCATGCCGGCCGAGATCGAATCGCTGTGGGCTCAGGGTATCGAGTGGCTGAAGGCCGCCGGGGCCGAGATCCGCGAGATCTCGTTGCCCCACACCAAATACGCTCTGCCGGCCTATTACATCGTCGCCCCGGCGGAGGCGTCGTCGAACCTCGCCCGTTACGACGGCATCCGTTACGGCCTGCGGGTTCCCGGCGACGACATCACCGACACCTACGAGCTGACCCGCGCCAGCGGCTTCGGCGCCGAGGTCCGCCGCCGCATCATGATCGGCACCTACGTGCTCTCGGCCGGCTACTACGACGCCTATTACGTCCGCGCCCAGAAGGTCCGCACCCTGATCAAGCGCGACTTCGACATCGCCTTCGCCGCGGGCGTCGACGCCGTGCTGACACCGGCGACCCCGTCCTCGGCCTTCGGCATCGGCGAGAAGTCGGGCGGCGATCCGGTCGAGATGTACCTCAACGACATCTTCACCGTGACGGTGAACATGGCGGGGCTCCCGGGCATGGTCGTGCCCGGCGGCCTCGACGCCAAGGGCCTGCCGCTCGGCCTGCAGCTCATCGGCCGGCCGTTCGAGGAGGAGACCCTCTTCCAGGTCGGCGAGGTGATCGAGCAGGCGGCCGGCCGCTTCACCCCCGAGGCGTGGTGGTGAGCCGCATCCGGGCGGGGCTTCCCGCACTCGCCCTGGGGCTGACGGCGACCCTCGGCGGGGCGGCGGCGCAGGCGCCCGCCGGCGTGAAGACCTTCTCGGCCCGGGACGTGATCGAAGGCACGAAAGTGTCGCGCGAGCAGTGCGCGGCGCTGCCGAGGGCGGTGTTCGTCGAGGCTTTCGGCGACGGCATCTGCATCCGCTACTATCTGCACGGCTCGGCCAAGGGCAAGGCGGCGGTGGTGTTCTTCACCGGCGACGTGCTCGGCCTCTCCAAGACCGGCCAGCGCGAGGTCGAGCCGGGGTATCTGACGCAGGCGCCGGAATACATAGACATCGCCTCACGGGTGTGGGGCGAGCGCCTCGGCGCTCCGGTGATCTATTTCGGCCGCATGGGCATGAACGGCTCGTCGGGCTGGCACGGCGACCGCCGCACCGCGCTCGAGGCGGAGGTGACGCGGAAGGCGCTCGACGCGATCAAGGCGCGCGAGGGAGCGATCGGTTTCCACCTCGCCGGCCAGTCGGGCGGGGCGATGCTGGTGCCGGCGGTTCTGGCGGCCCGCGACGACGTCGGTTGCGCCGTGGTCGCTTCCGGGCCGCTGGATTTCCGACGTTTCACCGCCGCCTACGGCATCACCTTCCGGGTGGGCGGCAAGCGCGCCCACCTCGACCCGATGGCCGAGGCCGCGAAGGTGGCGGCGCGGACCGTCGGAACGGACCCGACGCGGCTCTTCGTCCTCACCGATTCGGCCGACACGGCGGTGCCGGCGAAGTTCCAGACGCCCTGGCTCGGTGCGATCGAGGCGGCCGGCGGCCGGGCACTGCAGATCGCCACCGGCGGCCGCGGTCCCGAACACCATGCACTGATCGAGAAATCGCTCTTCGTCGTCCGCGACTGCATCGCCGGCCGCTCCGACGCGGAGATCGAGCGGGCTTGGAAGGGGCGGGCGGGCGACGACCTGCCGCGCTGAGTCGCGCGTGATCTCCCGAATCGCCGGCCGATCCTCGGTCCGCGGATGAAGACCCCCGATTCCGAGTTCGGAACCGGGGGCAAGTCTGATGCGGGGGATGGATACGGCCGGCCATCGATGGCCGATGGCCGAACCGGCGGGAATCGCCGGCGACGGGCGCCTGCGGGTCACGGGCCTCCGGAGGGACGAAGGCGCCGTCGAGGACGACCATGGCGCTGAGCGCCATCGGCAGGCCGTGGGCGGCGGCACGACACCCGGCACATGGGACGCCGGGTATCGGAAAGCGGGACCTCGCCGATGTGCGCTCCCCCGGACGTGGTCGACCGGAAGGGGCGGGCATCGACGCGATCGTCGCGGTCCGATCGGTCCACGCATCCGAGCCCCTCGCGGGGCCGCGGATCGTCGGGGCGTCCTCTCCCCATGACCGACCGTTCGGCGGAAGGTCCGCCGTCCCGGAAGATCTGGCGCGCCGTCGCGGCGGATCAAGGGAGGGCTACGTAGAAATTCGTAAGTGTGACGATGGCGAGGACGTGCGCCTGCCCGCGGTCCGGGCGCGCCGCCCGATCGGTACGTCGCGGCGGGCGCCGGCGAACGCGCGCGGGTGGGCGAGAATCACCCGCCTCGGGGCGGAGGAAGCGGGTGGACGGGCACCGGCGCGATCGGCCGCGACGTCCGAGGCGGTGTCTTGATCGCGGTCAAGGGCGCCGTGTCCGTCTCCCCTATCGTCGCGGGGAGCGATGGCGCGCGCGGGGTGAGCGCGTCGAGGAGGGGACGAACGGGATGGTCGGCGCGATCTCGGGCACGCGAACCGACCCGCCCGGCGCGAGGCCCACGGCGAGGACGAACGACGTTTCCGAGGAAAGAGTGGCGGGAGTGACGGGGCTCGAACCCGCGACCTCCGGCGTGACAGGCCGGCACTCTAACCGACTGAGCTACACCCCCGCTGGATCGCTTCGGGGGCGAGCCCCGTCGGCGATGGAGGGTCGTTTAAGGTGCCCGGCTCGCGGTGTCAAGCGCCTCTTGCCGACGAAGATTTCGCCGCCGATCCGGTCCGATGGACGAGACGGACCGCCTTCGGCGAGAGACGAGGGGGCGTCGGTCGTCCCGATCGGACGGAGGCGCGGGGTGGGTCCACGGAGCGAAACGGTCGGTCCATGGCCGGGGCGGCGCGGCCGCGGCGGTTCGGCGGAGACGAGATGCGCGGAGTGAAATGTCGAAATGCGTGGGCGCGACGGCGGCCCCTCTCCCGACTTCGGCGGGCGCGTGAGGATCGAGGAACATCCAGCCCGGAAATCTCGCGGCGGTCGCGGCCCAAAATGGTGGCGCGCCCGTTCACGGATCGCGAAACGCCGGCGGCGGAAATGCGGCGATTCGCCCGCCTCATCTCCAAAAACCGCGATTTTGCCGGCTTCCGGCCGATTCTCGGTGTGCTGCGCGAGGGGCCGGGTGGTGCGACGGAGGTCGGGGGGGACTCCGACCAAAAGAGCGGGCGAAGGCGCTTGCGTCGCGGGGGTGGCTGGGCTAAGCGTGCCGTCGTGACGACGGGTCGCAGATGTGAATTCGTCGTATCCCGGCCACGCGGGTGCTGCGATCGTGTGATCGCCACGGCGGCGCGGCGGGAGGTATCCGATCCGCGATCTCGGGTCGCGGATCGCTTCCCGGATCGGGGGAGAGGAACGGGATCGCCATGCAAGCCCTGCTCAGCGAATACCTGCCGATCGTCGTCTTTCTCGCGCTCGCCTGCGTCATCGGTCTCGCACTCTTGGTCGCGCCCTTTCTGGTCGCCTACAAGAAGCCGGATCCGGAGAAGCTGTCGGCCTACGAATGCGGCTTCAACGCCTTCGACGACGCGCGCATGAAGTTCGACGTCCGCTTCTATCTGGTGTCGATCCTCTTCATCATCTTCGACCTCGAAGTGGCCTTCCTGTTCCCGTGGGCGGTGGCCTTCGGCGATCTCGGCTGGTTCGGCTTCTGGTCGATGATGGTCTTCCTCGGCGTCCTCACCATCGGCTTCGTCTACGAGTGGAAGAAGGGGGCCCTGGAATGGGACTGATCCAACCGTCCTCGCCGCTGGTCGCGCCCGCCCCCAAGGGCATCATCGACCCGAACACGGGCAAGCCGGTCGGCGCCGACGACCCCTACTTCCTGAAGATCGACGAGCAGCTCGCCGACAAGGGCTTCATCGTCACGGCGACCGACGAACTCATCACCTGGGCGCGCACCGGCTCGCTGATGTGGATGACCTTCGGCCTCGCCTGCTGCGCGGTCGAGATGATCCAGATGGCGATGCCGCGCTACGACTGCGAGCGCTTCGGCTTCGCGCCGCGCGCCTCGCCGCGCCAGTCGGACGTGATGATCGTCGCCGGCACCTTGACCAACAAGATGGCTCCGGCGATGCGCAAGGTCTACGACCAGATGCCGGAGCCGCGCTACGTCATCTCGATGGGCTCCTGCGCCAACGGCGGCGGCTATTACCACTATTCCTATTCGGTGGTTCGCGGTTGCGATCGCATCGTGCCGGTCGACGTCTACGTGCCGGGCTGCCCGCCCACCGCCGAGGCGCTGCTCTACGGCGTGTTGCTGTTGCAGAAGAAGATCCGGCGCACCGGCACCATCGAACGCTGAACGGGATGGGGCGTCGCGACGCGGGGCCCGGAAAGGTCGAGGAAGCATGGCTCAATCGCTCCAGTCTCTCGGCGAGACCATCGCGGCCAAGCTCGGATCGAAGCTCGCCGGCTGGTCGATCGGCGTCGACATGGTGGTGCTCGAGGCGTCGCCGGAAACCATCGTCGACGTGCTGAAGACGCTGCGTGACGACGCCGAGCTGAAGTTCGTCGGATTCACCGACGTCTGCGGTGTCGACTGGCCGGCGCGCGAGAAGCGCTTCGACGTGGTCTACCACCTGCTGTCGCCGACGCTGAACGTCCGCGTCCGCATCAAGCTCGCGACCGACGAGACGACGCCGGTTCCCTCGGCCACCGGGCTCTTCCCCGGCGCCGACTGGTTCGAGCGCGAGGCCTATGATCTCTACGGCATCCTCTTCACCGGGCACCACGACCTGCGCCGCATCCTGACGGACTACGGGTTCGAGGGGCACCCGCTGAGGAAGGACTTCCCGATGTCGGGCCACGTCGAGGTTCGCTACGACGAGACCGAGAAGCGGGTGGTCTACGAGCCGATTCGGCTCGCGCAGGAATTCCGCAACTTCGACTTCCTGAGCCCCTGGGAAGGACCGGATCGTGTCCTGCCCGGCGACGAGAAGGCGAAATAGGACGCCGGGAGGATGAACGACGGACATGAGCACCGGCCCGCTGGTCTTGGCTCTCCTGTTCGTCGTGCTCCTGATCCCGATCGTCACCACGGCCCAACGGGTGGGGGCGACGATCTGGGAGAGAACATGGGGCCGCAATTGGCGCTGGATGGCGTTGGTGGCGGTCGGGTCGGTGATCGGGTGGCTGATCGCCAAGTTCGGAAATCTCCCCTGAGAGGGGGAGGGACGATCGATCGAGGGACCGCGCGATGGGCGCCGAAGCGACGGTACGCAACTTCAACATCAACTTCGGTCCGCAGCATCCGTCCGCGCACGGCGTGTTGCGCCTGGTGCTGGAGCTCGACGGCGAGGTCGTCACCCGCGTCGACCCGCACATCGGCCTCTTGCATCGCGGCACCGAGAAGCTGATCGAGAACAAGACCTACGCCCAGGCGACGCCCTATTTCGACCGGCTCGACTACTGTTCGCCGATGAACCAGGAGCACGCCTTCGTGCTCGCCGCCGAGAAGCTCCTCGGCCTCACCGTGCCGAAGCGCGGCCAGCTCATCCGGGTGCTCTACTGCGAGATCGGGCGCCTGCTCTCCCACCTCCTCAACGTCACCTCGCAGGCGCTGGACGTCGGCGCGCTGACCCCGCCGCTGTGGGGCTACGAGGAGCGCGAGAAGCTGATGATCTTCTACGAGCGCGCCTCCGGCGCTCGTATGCACGCCAACTATTTCCGCGTCGGCGGCGTCCACCAGGACCTGCCGGAGAAGCTGATCGCCGATATCGGCCACTTCTGCGACACGTTCCCGAAGGTGGTCGACGACCTCGAGGGACTTCTCACCGAGAACCGCATCTTCAAGCAGCGCAACGTCGACATCGGCGTGGTCAGCCTCGAGGAAGCGCTCGCTTGGGGCTTCTCGGGCGTGATGCTGCGCGGCTCGGGCGCCAAGTGGGACCTGCGCAAGTCGCAGCCCTACGAGTGCTACGACGAGATGGATTTCGACATCGTCATCGGCAAGAACGGCGACTGCTACGACCGCTACCTGATCCGCATGTACGAGATGCGCGAGTCGGTGAAGATCATGAAGCAGTGCGTCGAGCGGCTCTCCGGCAGGGAGCGCGTCGGGCCGGTCTCGGCGGAGACCCAGAAGGTGGTGCCGCCGAAGCGCGGCGACATGAAGCGCTCGATGGAAGCGCTCATCCATCACTTCAAGCTCTTCACCGAAGGCTTTCATGTTCCTGAAGGCGAGGTCTATGCCGCCGTCGAGGCGCCCAAGGGCGAATTCGGCGTCTACCTCGTCTCCGACGGCACCAACAAGCCCTATCGCTGCAAGATCCGGGCGCCCGGCTTCGCGCATCTGCAGGCGATGGACTTCCTCAACCGCGGCCACATGCTCGCCGACGTGGCGGCGATCCTGGGGTCGCTCGACATCGTCTTCGGCGACGTCGACCGGTGAGGCGGAATTGAACCGGCGGGGCGACGAGCCCCGCCGATCGGGTACACGTACGATCGATCGTCCGAGGATTTCATGAGCGTCCGCAGGCTCGCCGCCACCGAGGTCCAACCGGCCTCCTTCGCCTTCAGCCCCGAGAACGAGGCCTGGGCCGCGACCGTCGTCGCCAAGTTCCCGGCCGGCAAGCGGGCCTCCGCCGTGATCCCGTTCCTGATGCGGGCGCAGGAGCAGGAGGGCTGGGTCTCCAAGGCGGCGATCGAGACGATCGCCGACCGGCTCGGCATGAAGCACATCCGGGTGCTGGAGGTCGCGACCTTCTACACCCAGTTCCAGCTGGCGCCGGTGGGCAGCGTGGCGCACGTGCAGGTGTGCGGCACCACGCCGTGCATGCTGCGCGGCTCGGACGGCATCATCGAGGTCTGCAAGAGCCGGATCGCCGCCCACGCCCACGAGGTTTCGGCGGACGGCCGCTTCTCCTGGGAGGAGGTCGAGTGCCTCGGCGCCTGCGTCAACGCCCCGATGGTGGCGGTGGGCAAGGACACCTACGAGGACCTGACGCCGGAGACGTTCAACGCGGTGCTCGACGCTTTCGAGCGTGGCGAGACGCCGGCTCCCGGTCCGCAGAACGGCCGCAACGGCGCGATGGCGGAAGGTGGCCCGACGTCGTTGACCGATCCGGGGCTCTACGACGGTTCCTATCGCGTCAACATCGTGACGCAGGGCAAGTGATGCAGCGTCCGCCCGGCGACGGGCGGTGAGTGAACGGTGCGGCGGCGACGCCGGCCGGGGTTCGAGAGGCAACCGGGAAGAGATCGATGCTCCACGACAAGGACCGCATCTTCACCAACATCTACGGCCTTCAGGACAAGAGCCTGAAGGGCGCGATGTCGCGTGGCCTCTGGGACGGCACCAAGCAGATCCTGGAAATGGGTCGCGACTGGATCATCGACCAGATGAAGGCCTCGGGCCTGCGCGGGCGCGGCGGCGCCGGCTTCCCGACCGGGCTCAAGTGGTCGTTCATGCCGAAGGTCTCCGACGGCCGGCCGCATTACCTCGTCGTCAACGCCGACGAGTCCGAGCCCGGCACCTGCAAGGACCGCGAGATCCTCAGGAACGATCCGCATCACCTGATCGAGGGCTGCCTGCTCGCCTCCTTCGCGATGGGCGCCAACGTCGCCTACATCTACGTGCGCGGCGAGTTCATCCGCGAGCGCGAGGCGCTGCAGGCGGCGATCGACGAGTGCTACGCGGCCAATCTCCTCGGCCCCGACAACGTCCACGGCTGGCCGTTCGACCTATACGTCCACCACGGCGCCGGCGCCTACATCTGCGGCGAGGAGACGGCGCTGCTCGAGTCTCTCGAGGGCAAGAAGGGCCAGCCGCGGCTCAAACCCCCGTTCCCGGCCAACGTCGGCCTCTACGGCTGCCCGACCACCGTCAACAACGTCGAGAGTATCGCGGTGGCGCCGACCATCCTGCGGCGCGGCGGGGCGTGGTTCGCCGGCTTGGGCCGGCCGAACAACACCGGCACCAAGCTCTTCTGCGTCTCCGGCCACGTCAACAAGCCGTCGACCTTCGAAGAAGAGATGGGCGTCCCGTTCAAGGAGCTGATCGACAAGCACTGCGGCGGCATCCGCGGCGGCTGGGACAATCTGCTCTGCGTCATCCCCGGCGGCTCCTCGGTGCCGTTGGTGCCCGCCAAGGACATGCTCGAGGCGCCGATGGACTTCGACGGGCTGAGGACCGTCGGCTCGTCGCTCGGCACCGCGGCGGTCATCGTCATGGACAAGTCGACCGACGTCATCCGGGCGATCGCGCGTCTCAGCTACTTCTATCGCCACGAGAGCTGCGGCCAGTGCACGCCGTGCCGCGAGGGCACCGGCTGGATGTGGCGGGTGATGGAGCGGCTGGTGAAGGGCGAGGCCGAGGTCTCCGAGATCGACATGCTGCTGCAGGTCACCAAGCAGGTCGAGGGACACACCATCTGCGCGCTCGGCGACGCTTCGGCTTGGCCGATCCAGGGACTGATCAAGCATTTCCGCCCCCTGATCGAAGAGCGCATCGCTTCCAGGAAGTCGATGCGCGTGGCGGCGGAGTGAGGAACGGGCATGGCCAAGATCAAGATCGACGGCAACGAGATCGACGTCGCACCGGAAGCGACGCTGTTGCAGGCCTGTGAAGCGGCCGGCGCGGAGGTTCCGCGCTTCTGCTTCCACGAGCGCCTGTCGGTCGCCGGCAATTGCCGCATGTGTCTGGTCGAGGTGAAGGGCGGTCCGCCGAAGCCGACCGCCTCCTGCGCCATGTCGGTGCGCGATCTCAGGCCGGGCCCCAACGGTGAGCCGCCGGAGGTGTTCACCAACACCCCGATGGTCAAGCGCGCCCGCGAAGGCGTGATGGAATTCCTGCTGATCAACCATCCGCTCGATTGCCCGATCTGCGATCAGGGCGGCGAGTGCGACCTGCAGGACCAGGCGATGGCCTACGGCATCGACGCCGGCCGCTTCGCCGAGAACAAGCGCGCCGTCGAGGACAAGTACATCGGCCCGCTGGTGAAGACGGTGATGACGCGCTGCATCCAGTGCACGCGCTGCGTCCGCTTCACCGCGGAGGTCGCCGGCACCGCCGACATGGGACTGATCTCGCGCGGCGAGGACGTGGAGATCACCACCTACCTCGAGAGCGCCATGGCGAGCGAGTTGCAGGGCAACGTCGTCGACCTCTGCCCGGTCGGCGCGCTGACCTCGCGGCCCTACGAGTTCAAGGCCCGCCCGTGGGAGCTCTCCAAGACCGAGACGATCGACGTGATGGACGCCCTCGGCTCCAACATCCGCGTCGACGTCCGCGGCCGCGAAGTGGTGCGCATCCTGCCGCGCCTCAACGAGGACGTGAACGAGGAGTGGATCTCCGACAAGACCCGACACGTGGTCGACGGTCTCAAGACCCAGCGCCTCGACCGGCCCTACGTGCGCCGCATGGACGCCCACCATCACGTCCGTCTGCTGCCGGCCTCCTGGGGTGAGGCGCTCGGCGTCGTCGCCGGCAAGCTGAAGGACACCGATCCGAAGAAGGTCGGTATCGTCGTCGGCGATCTCGCCTCGGCGGAAGAGCTCTTCGCCGTCAAGGCGCTCGCTTCCGCCCTCGGCATCGCCAATCTCGACGCGCGCGCCGACGGCTCGTGCCTCGACGGCGCGGCGGGACGGGCGACCTACCTCTTCAACGCCACCATCGCCGGCATCGAGCGGGCCGACGCCATCCTGATCGTCGGGTCCAACCCGCGGCTCGAGGCGCCGGTGCTCAACGCCCGCATCCGCAAGCGCTGGCGCAAGGGCGGCTGCCCGATCGGCGTCATCGGCGAGGAGGCAGATCTCAACTACGCCTACAACTTCCTCGGCGAGGGGCCGAACGCGGTGGCCAATCTCGCCTCCGGCGGCAACGGCTTCCTCGAGGTGCTCAAGGCGGCGTCGCGGCCGCTGATCCTCGTCGGCAACGCCGTCTCGGCCCGCGAGGACGGTCCGGCGCTGATGGCGGCTCTGGCGAAGCTCGCGGTCGACGTCGGCGCGGCGGGCCCCGAGTGGAACGGCTTCTCGGTGCTGCACACCGCGGCGAGCCGCGTCGCGGCGCTCGATCTCGGCGTGGTGCCGGGGGAGGGCGGTCTGGCGACGCGCGAGATCCTGGCCGGTTGTGCCTCGGGTGCGATCGAGATGCTGATCCTCGTCGGCGCCGACGAGATCGACACCGCGAAGCTCGGGTCGGCCTTCGTCGTCTATCTCGGCACCCACGGCGACGCCGGCGCCCACCGCGCCGACGTGATCCTGCCCGGCGCGGCCTACACCGAGAAGTCGGGCATCTGGGTCAACACCGAAGGCCGCGTCCAGGTCGGCGCCCGCGCCGCCTTCCCCGTGGGCGATGCCCGCGAGGACTGGGCGGTGATCCGAGCCCTGTCGGCGCTGGTCGGCGAGACCCTGCCCTTCGACAGCCTTTCCGAACTGCGGGCGGCGCTCGAGGCGGCGCATCCGACCTATGCCGGGGTCGACGAGATCGCGGCGGGCGACCATGAAGACGTCGTGCGGCTGGCGGCCGGCGCCGGCGCCGCGCTCGGCGGGCCGGACTTCGCTTCGCCGGTCACCGACTTCTATCTGACCAACCCGATCGCGCGGGCATCGAGCGTGATGGCGGAATGTTCGAAGCTGGCCGCGGCGCGCGTCGCGGCGGCGGCGGAATGAGGGGGAGAGCGTGATGGCGTCGTTCTGGGCCGACTATCTCTGGCCTCTCATCATCATCGCGGCGCAATCGCTGCTGCTGATGGTCGTTCTCCTGGTGCTCATCGCCTACATCCTCTACGCCGACCGCAAGATCTGGGCGGCGGTACAGATGCGACGCGGCCCCAACGTCGTCGGCCCGTGGGGACTGTTCCAGTCCTTCGCCGACATGCTGAAGTTCGTGCTCAAGGAGCCGACGATCCCGGCTTCGGCCAACAAGGGCATCTTCCTGCTCGCCCCGCTCGTCTCGGCGACGGTGGCGCTCGGCGCCTGGGCGGTGATGCCGGTGGCCGACGGATGGGTGGTGTCGGACATCAACGTCGGCGTGCTCTACATCCTCGCCATCTCGTCGCTCGGCGTCTACGGCACGATCATGGGCGGCTGGGCCTCGAACTCGAAGTATCCGTTCCTGTCGGCGCTGCGCTCGGCGGCCCAGATGGTCTCCTACGAGGTGTCGATCGGCTTCGTGATCATCACCGTGCTGCTCTGTGTCGGCACGCTGAACCTCTCGGAGATCGTGCGCTACCAGGCCGATCACGGTCTCGCTCATGCGCTCGGCGTGCCGTGGGCGTCGTTCCTGAACTGGTACTGGCTGCCGCTGTTCCCGATGTTCGTGATCTTCTTCATCTCGGCGCTGGCCGAGACGAACCGGCCTCCCTTCGATCTGGCGGAAGCGGAGTCTGAGTTGGTCGCGGGCTTCATGGTCGAATACGGTTCGACGCCCTACATGGTCTTCATGTTGTCGGAGTACGTGGCGATCACGGTGCAGTGCGCCATGACGACGATCCTGTTCCTCGGCGGATGGCTGCCGCCGTTCGACTTCGCGCCCTTCACCTGGGTGCCGGGCATCGTCTGGTTCACGCTGAAGTCGCTGCTCGTCTTCTTCATGTTCGCCATGGCGAAGGCGATCGTGCCGCGCTACCGCTACGACCAACTCATGCGCCTCGGCTGGAAGGTGTTCCTGCCGCTGTCGCTGGGCATGGTGGTGATCGTCGCCGGCGTGCTGCAGGTGATGGGCTGGGCGCCCTGAACCGCACGAGGGAAAGAAGGGGAGGGGCGCGATGGAAGTGTCTCTCGCCGGGCTGATCGGGGCCTTCGTCGGGCTGATGATCGGCATCGTGGATTTCGGCTTCGTCGCGATGTTGTTGCGGCGGGCCTTGGAGAAGCGAACCGGCTCGACCGGGGTGATCCGCAGGCCGGGGACCCTCGAGACGGTTCTGAAGGCGGCCTTCGTGGTCAACGCCATCGTCTTCGCCGGACTGGGCTACTGGTTCGGCGCGACCATGGCGGGATGAACGAGGCCGGCGACAGTCGACGCGGACCCCGGGTGACCGGGGAGAGGAAGCGGGTGGGAGAATGAGACTCGACCGGGCGGCAAAGTCCTTGTTCCTGAAGGAGTTCGTATCGGCGTTCTTCCTGTCGATGCGCTATTTCTTCGCGCCCAAGGCGACGTTGAACTACCCCTTCGAGAAGGGGCCGATCTCGCCGCGCTTCCGTGGGGAGCACGCGCTCAGGCGCTATCCCAACGGCGAGGAGCGCTGCATCGCGTGCAAGCTGTGCGAGGCCATCTGCCCGGCGCAGGCGATCGTCATCGAGGCGGCGCCGCGCGGCAACGACCAGACGCGGCGCACCACCCGCTACGACATCGACATGGTGAAGTGCATCTACTGCGGCTTCTGCCAAGAGGCCTGTCCGGTCGATGCCATCGTCGAGGGGCCGAACTTCGAGTTCGCCACCGAGACGCGCGAGGAACTCTACTACGACAAGGCGAAGCTGCTGGCGAACGGCGAGCGCTGGGAGCGCGAGATCGCCCGCAACATCGAACTGGACGCGCCCTACCGCTGAGAACCGGTCCGGCGGGTTCGCCCGCCCGTGGCCGTCGGGGATGACCGATGATCCTGAAAGCCCTCTTCTTCTACCTCTTCGCGGCGGTGACGGTCGGATCGGCCTTCATGGTGATCTCGGCGCGCAACCCGGTGCATTCGGTGCTGTTCCTGATCCTCGCCTTCTTCAACGCGGCGGGGCTCTTCGTGCTGATGGGCGCCGAGTTCCTGGCGATGCTGCTGGTCATCGTCTACGTCGGCGCGGTGGCGGTGCTGTTCCTCTTCGTCGTGATGATGCTCGACGTCGACTTCACCGAACTGCGCGAGGGATACCTGCAGTATCTGCCGATCGGCTCGGTGATCGGGCTGATCCTTCTGGCCGAACTCCTGATGGTGGTCGGCGGCTGGGCGATCGACCCGGGCCTCGTCGGCAAGGGGGCGGTGCCGTATGTCGCCGGGGCCGGCAACGTCCAGGCGATCGGCGAGGTGCTGTACACCAAATACGTCTACTTCTTCCAGGGGGCCGGTCTCGTCCTCCTGGTGGCGATGATCGGCGCGATCGTGCTGACGCTGCGTCACAAGCCCTTCGTCAAGCGGCAGAACATCTCGGAGCAGGTGGCTCGCGGTCCGGCGACCTCCGTCGAGATCGTCCGCATGGAGTCGGGCAAGGGAATGTGAGGGGGGCACCGGCCGGTTCGCCGGTCGGTCGTCCGGTCCGCGCCGGCAAGGGTGCGGTGGTCGGTCGAGGAGCGGCCCGGGACGACCGGGCACCTCGGGCAAGACGGGGGAAGACATGGAAATCGGCTTGTCGCACTACCTCTCGGTGGCCGCGATCCTGTTCACGCTGGGGGTGTTCGGCATCTTCCTCAACAGGAAGAACGTCATCGTCATCCTCATGTCGGTCGAGCTGATCCTTCTCGCCGTCAACATCAATTTCGTCGCCTTCTCCACCGCTCTGGGTGACCTGGTCGGGCAGATCTTCGCCATGCTGGTCCTCACCGTCGCGGCGGCGGAAGCGGCGATCGGTCTGGCGATCCTGGTGGTCTTCTTCCGCAACCGCGGCTCGATCGCGGTGGAAGACGTCAACGTGATGAAGGGGTGAGCGGTCTCATGTTCACGGCGATCGTCTTTCTCCCTCTCCTCGGCTTCCTCATCGCCGGCGCGATGACGCTGCTGCCCTACGCCGCCGCCCCTACGGGTGCGGCCGGCATGGGCCACGGCGATCACGGCCACGACGACCACGGCCACGACGACCACGGTCACGGCCATCACGACGAGAAGCCGCTGTCGCGGCCGGCGGAGCTGGTGACCTCCGGCCTGCTGATCGTGTCGGCGCTGCTGTCGTGGGTCGCCTTCGTCCAGGTCGGGCTCGGCGATCATGCCGGCGCCTTCAAGGTCCAGATCCTGCCGTGGATCCACACCGCCGGGTTGGCGGTCGACTGGTCGATCCGCGTCGACACGCTGACCGCGGTCATGCTGGTGGTGGTCAACACCGTCTCGGCCGTGGTGCACGTCTATTCGATCGGCTACATGAGCCACGATCCCGACCGGCCGCGCTTCTTCGCCTATCTGTCGCTGTTCACCTTCGCCATGCTGATGCTGGTGACCTCCGACAATCTGGTGCAGATGTTCTTCGGTTGGGAGGGTGTCGGTCTGGCCTCCTACCTGCTGATCGGCTTCTGGGTGAAGAAACCCTCCGCCAACGCCGCCGCGATCAAGGCCTTCGTCGTCAACCGCGTCGGCGACTTCGGCTTCGTGCTCGGCATCTTCGGCGTGTTCTGGCTGTTCGGCACCATCGACTACGACACGATCTTCGCCTCGGCCGGATCGATGAAGGGCAAGGAGATCGTCTTCCTCGGCGCCCACGTCGACGCGATGACGACGCTCTGCCTGCTGCTCTTCCTCGGCGCGATGGGCAAGTCGGCGCAGTTCCTGCTGCACACCTGGTTGCCCGATGCGATGGAGGGTCCGACCCCGGTCTCCGCCCTCATCCACGCCGCGACCATGGTCACCGCCGGTGTCTTCATGGTGGCGCGTCTGTCGCCGCTGTTCGAGCAGTCGCCCGCGGCGCTGACCGTCGTCACGCTGGTGGGGGCGCTCACCGCCTTCTTCGCCGCGACCGTCGGTCTGGTGCAGAACGACATCAAGCGGGTGATCGCCTATTCGACCTGTTCGCAGCTCGGCTACATGTTCGTCGCCCTCGGGGTCGGCGCCTACGGGGCGGGCATCTTCCACCTCTTCACCCACGCCTTCTTCAAGGCGCTGCTGTTCCTCGGCGCCGGCTCGGTGATCCACGCCGTCTCGGGCGAGCAGGACATCCGCAACATGGGCGGACTGAAGGGGCACATCAAGCTGACGTATCTGATGATGATCGTCGGCACGCTGGCGCTGACCGGCGTCGGCATCCCGGGCACGCCCTTCGGCTTCGCCGGCTACAACTCCAAGGACGCGATCATCGAGGCGGCCTTCGTCGGCGAGAACGGCGTCGCCGGGTTGGCCTTCGCCCTGCTGGTGATCGCCGCCCTCTTCACCTCGTTCTACTCCTGGCGCCTGATCTTCAAGACGTTCTGGGGCGAGGCGCGGGCGTCGAAGGAAGTGATGGACCACGTCCACGAGAGCCCGTCGGTGATGACGGTGCCGCTGATGGTGCTCGCCACCGGCGCTGTTCTGGCCGGCATGGTGTTCACCGGGCTGTTCATCGGCCACGAGTACGGTGAGTTCTGGAAGGGGTCCCTCTTCACCGCGGCGAACAACCACGTGCTCGAGCACATGCATCACGTGCCGACCTGGGTGAAGTTCGCGCCCTTCGTCTCGATGGTGGTCGGGCTCGTGGTGGCCTACTGGTTCTACATCGTGTCGCCGGCGGTGCCGGCCAAGCTCGCCGAGACGGTGCCGGGTCTCTACCGGTTCCTGCTCAACAAGTGGTACTTCGACGAGCTCTACGACTTCCTGTTCGTCGACCCGGCGAAGAAGCTCGGCCGCTTCCTGTGGAAGGAGGGCGACGGGCGGGTCATCGACGGGTTCGGTCCGGACGGCGTGTCGGCGCGGGTCCTCGACGTCACCAACCGCGTCGTGGCGCTGCAGTCGGGCTACGTCTACCACTATGCCTTCGCCATGCTGATCGGTGTCGCGGCGCTGGTGACCTATGTGATGTTCGGGGGAGTTCGGTGATGGGCAACTGGCCGCTGCTCACGATCGTCACGTTCCTGCCGCTGGTCGGCGTCGTCTTCCTGGCGCTGATCCGCGGGGACGACGAGGTGGCGAAGCGCAACGTCCGGGTGATCTCGCTGATCACCACGGTGGTGACCTTCCTCGTCTCGCTACTCGTCTGGGGCCGGTTCGATCCGTCGAATCCGGGCTTCCAGATGGTGGAGAAGTCGACTTGGCTCGGGGGGCTGTTCAACTATCACATGGGCGTCGACGGCATCTCCGTCGCCTTCGTGATCCTGACCGCCTTCCTCATGCCCTTCTGCATCCTCGCATCGTGGGAGAGCGTGCAGAACCGGGTGCGGGAGTACATGATCGCCTTCCTGGTGCTGGAGACGCTGATGATCGGCGTCTTCACCGCGCTCGATCTGATGCTCTTCTACGTCTTCTTCGAGGCCGGCCTCATCCCGATGTTCATCATCATCGGCGTGTGGGGCGGACCGCGGCGGGTCTACGCCTCGTTCAAGTTCTTCCTCTACACGCTGCTCGGCTCGGTGCTGATGCTCATCGCCATGTTGGCGATGTACTTCCAAGCCGGCACGGCGGACATCCCGACGCTGTTGCAACATCCCTTCCCGGCGACGCTGCAGACTTGGGCCTTCCTCGCCTTCTTCGCCTCGTTCGCGGTGAAGATGCCGATGTGGCCGGTCCACACTTGGCTGCCCGACGCCCACGTCGAGGCGCCGACGGCGGGCTCGGTGATCCTGGCGGGTATCCTGTTGAAGATGGGCGGCTACGGCTTCCTGCGCTTCTCGCTGCCGATGTTCCCGCTGGCGTCGGAGTATTTCCAGCCGATGATCTTCACGCTGTCGATCGTCGCCATCATCTACACCTCCTTGGTGGCGCTGGCGCAGGAGGACATCAAGAAGCTGATCGCCTATTCGTCGGTCGCCCACATGGGCTACGTGACCATGGGCATCTTCACGCTCAACGCCGCCGGCCTGCAGGGCGCCATCTTCCAGATGATCAGCCACGGCTTCGTGTCGGGTGCGCTGTTCCTCTCGGTCGGCGTCATCTACGACCGCATGCACACCCGCGACATCTCGGCCTACGGTGGCCTCGTCCACCGCATGCCGTGGTACGCGGTCGCCTTCCTGATCTTCACCATGGCCAACGTCGGCTTGCCGGGCACCTCGGGCTTCGTCGGCGAGTTCCTCACCCTGCTCGGCGCCTGGCGTACCAACACTTGGGTGGCGCTCTTCGCCGCCACCGGCGTGGTGCTGTCGGCGGCCTATGCGTTGTGGCTGCTCGCCCGGGTCATGAACGGCGAGATCGAGAAGCCGGCGCTCCGGGGCATCCTCGACCTCGACTGGCGCGAGCGCATCGTCGTGGTGCCGCTGGTTCTGGTGACGATCTTCTACGGCATCTACCCGGCGCCGGTGCTGAACGCCTCCGAGGCCTCGGTGCAGGCGCTGGTGGCGAAGACGCAGGCGGTGCTCGGCGCGGCGGCCAAGGTCGCGCTGGTGAACTGAGACGAACGAGGGGAGGGGGTTCCCCCTCCCGACGAGACGACATCCGGACGACCGGCGACGGGCGAGACCCGCGACGGGATGTGACGACAGGGACCGAAGGTTCGACATGACACTCGATCTGATGCCGGCGATGCCGGAGATCCTGCTCGCGATCGGCGCTCTGGCGCTTCTCATGTACGGCGTCTTCGTCGGCGAGAAGTCGACCGGCGCGGTGACCTGGGGTGCGGTGCTGGTCCTCGTCGTCGGGCTGATGTGGGTGCTCACCGGGCCGCAGGCGGCCAGCGCCTTCGGCGGCACCTTCGTCGTCGATCCCTTCTCGACCTTCATGAAGGTGCTGGCGCTGATCGGCTCCGGGGTGGCGATCGTCCTATCGGCGCGACCGGCGGCGACCGACAAGTGGGCGCGCTTCGAATACCCGGTGCTGGTGGTGCTCGCCACCGTCGGCATGATGGCGATGATCTCGGCCAACGACCTGATCTCGCTCTACATCGGCCTCGAGCTGCAGTCGCTGGCGCTCTACGTCGTCGCCTCGATCGACCGCGACAATCTGAAGTCGACGGAAGCGGGCCTCAAGTACTTCGTCCTCGGGGCGCTGTCCTCGGGCATGCTGCTCTACGGCGCGTCGCTGCTCTACGGCTTCACCGGCCACACCGGCTTCCCGCAGATCGCGAGCCACGTGTCGGCGTACGGCGTGTCGCTGGGCCTGATCTTCGGCTTGGTCTTCGTGCTCGCCGGCCTCGCCTTCAAGATCTCGGCGGTGCCGTTCCACATGTGGACGCCGGACGTCTACGAGGGCGCGCCGACCGCGGTCACCGCCTTCTTCGCCGGTGCGCCGAAGGTCGCCGCCTTCGCCCTGGTGATCCGCGTCGTCGCCGAGGCGCTGGGCCCGGCGGGCCACAACTGGCAGCAGATCATCGTCTTCATCGCCTTCGCCTCGATGGCGCTCGGCGCCTTCGCCGGTATCGGCCAGACCAACATCAAGCGCCTGATGGCCTATTCGTCGATCGGCCACATGGGCTACGCGCTGGTCGGGCTGGCCGCCGGCACGGCACAGGGCATCGCCGGCGTGTCGATCTACCTCGCCATCTATCTGGTGACGACGCTCGGCACCTTCGCGCTGATCCTGTCGATGCGGCGCGACGGCAAGGCGGTCGAGGAGATCGCCGATCTCGCCGGCCTGTCGCGGTCGCAGCCGCTGGCCGCCTTCGGCCTCGCCATGCTGCTGTTCAGCCTCGCCGGCATCCCGCCGCTCGCCGGCTTCTTCGGCAAGCTCTACGTCTTCCTCGCCGCGGTCGAGGCGAAGCTCTTCGTGCTCGCCGTTCTCGGCGTGCTGGCCAGCGTCGTCGGCGCCTTCTACTACATCCGCATCGTCAAGGTGATCTACTTCGACGAGCCGACCGCCGAGCTCGATCGGCCGTCGATCGAGCAGAAGGTGGTCTTCGCCCTCGCCTCGATCTTCGTGCTGGTGTTCGTCTTCCTCGGCAACGGCCTGACCTCGGCGGCGACCGCTGCGGCCAAGACCTTCTTCTGATGATTCCCACTTCTCCCGGCGGCCGCGGGTCGGCCGCCGCGGGCGGGCGCCCCTGGCGGGTGGAACGCTTCGCCGCACTTCCCTCCACCAACGATGCGGCGCTCGATCGGGCCCGCGCCGGGGATCC
This sequence comes from Siculibacillus sp., assembly GCA_030247555.1. Classification (GTDB taxonomy): domain Bacteria; phylum Pseudomonadota; class Alphaproteobacteria; order Rhizobiales; family Ancalomicrobiaceae; genus CALBKH01. The sequence continues at coordinate 57,094 of JAOTSD010000003.1, forward strand.
GGGAAACCTGTGGATCGTCGCCGATCGCCAGACCTCCGGTCGCGGTCGGCGCGGTCGCGTCTGGGTGTCGGAGAGCGGCAATCTCTTCGCCACCGCGCTGCTGATCGATCCCTGTCCGGCGCGGCATCTCGCCGAACTGCCCTTCGTCGCGGTCACGGCGGCGCACCGGGCGGTGGCGGGGCACGTGGCGCGCGGCGCGGAGCGCGTCAAGATCAAGTGGCCGAACGACCTGATGGTCGACGGGCGCAAAGTCGCCGGCATCCTGCTCGAGTCGACGCGGATCGGCGACGGGCGAACCGCGGTCGCCATCGGGATCGGCATCAACTGCAAGCTGGCGCCGGCGGTGACCGAGACGCCGGCGACGAGCCTGCTGGCGTCCGGGAGCGGCGTATTGCCCGAGATCCTCTTCGACGATCTCGCCGAAGGGCTGGCGCGAATGCTCGAGACGTGGGATGGCGGCATCGGCTTCGGCGCGGTGCGGGACGAATGGCTCGCCCATGCGGTCGGCCTCGGGGCGCCGATCCGGGTCCGGCTCGTCGACGGCGAGGAGCAGGGGGTGTTCGAGGCGATCGACACGGCCGGTCGGCTGGTGTTGCGCACGGTCGACGGCGAGCGCCGGACGATTTCGGCCGGAGACGTGTTCTTCCCCGCGGGAGCGGGGGCGGAGTGAATGATGGTGAAGCGTAAGCCCAAGGGCGACGAACTGGTGTTCCTGCCGCTCGGCGGCGTCGGCGAGATCGGCATGAACCTCGCCCTCTACGGTTTCGGTCCCGAGGACGACCGGCAGTGGTTGATGGTCGACTGCGGCATCACCTTCGCCTCGGAATTCGACGAACCCGGGGTGGAGTTGATCTTCCCGGACGTCCGCTTCGCCGAAGAGGAACGGCGCAATCTGGTCGGCATCGTCATCACCCACGCGCACGAGGACCACTTCGGCGCCTTGCTCGAACTGTGGCCGAAGCTCCGGGTGCCGGTTCACATGACGCCCTTCGCCGCCGACCTGCTCGAGGCCAAGGCGGCGGGGGAGGCCGGTTCGCCGCAGATCCCGGTGACGCGGTTCACCGCCGGCGACACGTTGAAGCTCGGCCCCTTCTCGGTCGAGGCGATCGCGGTCGCCCATTCGATCCCCGAAGCGGTGTCGCTCGCCATCACCACCCCGCTCGGCACGGTGATCCACACCGGCGACTGGAAGGTCGACGAGACGCCGGTACTCGGCTGGGCGACCGACTTCGCCCGCTTCCGCGAGCTCGGCGACAAGGGAGTGCGGGCCCTGATCTCCGATTCGACCAACGTGCTGCGCGACGGGTCGAGCCCGTCGGAGCGCGAGGTCGCCGCCTCGCTCGCCGAGATCGTCGCCTCGTCTCCGGGCCGGGTCTGCGTCACCACCTTCGCTTCGAACGTCGGTCGGCTCCGGGCGGTGGCGGAAGCGGCGCTCGCCGCCGAGCGCAACGTCGTGGTGCTGGGGCGGGCGATGCGCCGGGCGATCGACGTCGCCAAGGAGCTCGGCTATCTCGACGGCCTGCCGGAGTTTCTCGATCAGGAGGCCTACGGTTACCTGCCGCGCGACAAGGTGGTGGCCCTGCTCACCGGGTCGCAGGGCGAGAGCCGCGCCGCGCTCGCCCGCATCGCCCAGGGTGACCACCGCCACATCGCCATGTCGCCGGGCGACCGGATGATCTTCTCCTCGCGCACCATCCCGGGCAACGAGAAGTCGGTCAATGCCATCCAGAACGCGCTCGCCAAGGCCGGCGTCAAGATCATCACCGACCGCGACGCGCTGGTGCACGTCTCCGGCCATCCACGCCGCGGCGAGATGGCGCGGCTCTACGAAGCGGTTCGCCCGGAAGTGGCTGTGCCGGTGCACGGCGAGGCGCTGCATCTCTCCGTCCATGCCGAGTTCGCCCGCTCGATGGGGGTGAAGGAGATCGGTCACGCTTGGAACGGCAAGATGCTGCGGTTGGCGCCGGGACCGGTCGAGGAGGTCGACGAGGTCTTCACCGGGCGGCTCTTCCGCGACGGCAATCTTCTGGTCGAACCGGAGAAGTCCGGCACGAGCCAGCGGCGCAAGGCCTCCTTCGCCGGAGTCGTGGTGGTGTCGCTGGTCGTCGACGCCAAGGGCGCGTCGCTCGCCGAACCCGAGGTGGCGCTGATCGGCCTGCCGGAGGAGGACGAGCGCGGTCGCTCCTTCCGTGACACGGTCGAGATCGCCGCCGGCGACACGCTCGACGGACTGCCGCGGGCGCGACGCAAGGACGTCGAGCTGGTGCGCGACGCGGTCAAGCGGGCGGTGCGCGGCGCCGTCAACGAACGTTGGGGCAAGAAGCCGATCGTCGAGGTGTTGATCTCGGTGGTGTGAGCCCGACCTACGACCATCGTCCGTCTCGGCGGCCATTGCCCGGACGGCCCGGCGGGACTAATCAACGTGCCGAGATCTCGCATCCGCACACGAGGAGAAGCCCCATGATCGGTCGTCTCAACCACGTCGCCATCGCGGTGAGGGACCTCGCGGCCGCCACCGCGATCTATCGCGACACGCTCGGCGCCAAGGTCTCCGACCCGCTGCCGCAACCCGAACACGGCGTCACGGTCGTCTTCGTCGAGTTGCCCAACACCAAGGTCGAATTGCTCGAGCCGCTCGGCGAGGCCTCGACCATCGCCGGCTTCCTCGAGAAGAACTCCAGCGGCGGCATTCATCACGTCTGCTACGAGGTCGAGGACATCCTGGCCGCCCGCGACAGGCTGAAGGCCGAAGGCGCCCGCGTGCTCGGCTCGGGCGAACCGAAGATCGGCGCTCACGGCAAGCCGGTGCTTTTCCTCCACCCCAAGGACTTCTGCGGCACGCTGGTCGAACTCGAACAGGTGTGAGCGCCCCCTTGCGGGGACGACCGCGACCGTTCCAGGATGGGCGTCGGCGCCGGCCGGCGCCCTTCGCCTTTCGAGACACCGAGGTGACATGAAGACGGGTACGTTGATCGCGATGTATTTCGTGACCTGGTGGATCTGCCTCTTCGCCGTGCTGCCGCTGCGGGTCAGGACGCAGGGCGAGGCGGGAGACGTCGTGCCGGGCACTCCGGCCTCGGCGCCGGCGCGGCCGGAACTGGCGATCAAGGTGGCGATCACCACGGTGGTCGCCGGGCTGGTGCTCGCCGGCATCGTCGCGCTGCTCAACTCCGGTCTCGTCCTCGACGACGTGCCGCTGCTGCCGAAATTCGCCTCGCCGACCTGACCGACCGCGCCGGACACCGGGATCGATCGGGGAGATTCATCGGTCGCGAAGGCGCAGCGGCCTCGCCGGGGAGGGGGTTTTACGGCATCATCGCGCCTCCCCGCCACGAGGATCCCCATGAACCGCCCCATCCCGGTCGCCGTCCGCCGCACCACCTGTCCGCACGACTGCCCCTCGACCTGCGGCCTCGAAGTCGAGGTGCTCGACGAACACACCATCGGCCGCGTCCGCGGCTCGACCGAGAACAGCTACACGGCCGGGGTGATCTGCGCCAAGGTGGCGCGCTACGCCGAGCGGGTACATTCGCCGAACCGGCTGACGCGACCGCTCTTGCGGAGCGGGCCGAAGGGCTCCGGGCAGTTCCGCGAGATCTCTTGGGACGAGGCTCTCGACCGCATCGCCGAGGCGTTTCTCGCGGCCGAGGCTCGCCACGGCACCGAGGCGGTGTGGCCCTACTACTACGCCGGCACCATGGGGCAGGTGCAGCGCGACGGCATCAACCGGCTGCGCCACGCCAAGCGGTATTCCGAGGAATTCGGCACCATCTGCACCAATCTCGCCTGGACCGGTTGGATCGCCGGCACCGGCCGCCTCGCCGGGGCCGACCCGCGCGAGATGGCGAAATCGGATCTCGTCGTCATCTGGGGGACGAACGCGGTCGCGACCCAAGTCAACGTCATGACCCATGCGACGCGGGCGCGGAAGGAGAGGGGGGCGAAGATCGCCGTCGTCGACGTCTACCGCACGCCGACGATGGAGCAGGCCGACATCGGGCTCATCCTGCGGCCGGGCACCGACGCGGCGCTCGCCTGCGCGGTGATGCACGTACTCTTCCGCGACGGTCTCGCCGATCGGGAGTATCTGTCGGAATACTCCGACGTGCCGGCGGAACTCGAGGCCCATCTCGCCACCCGAACACCGCAATGGGCAGCGCCGATCACCGGGCTCTCGGTCGGCGAGATCGAGAGTTTCGCCCGGGCGATCGGCACCACGCCCAAGACCTTCTTCCGCCTCGGTTACGGCTTCTCGCGGCAGCGGAACGGCACGGTCGCCATGCACGCGGTCAGTTCGATTCCCGTGGTCGCCGGTTCCTGGCGTCACGAGGGCGGCGGTGCCTTCCACAACAACGGGGCGATCTTCCGACTCGACAAGACGTTGGTCGAGGGGCTCGACGTCCGCGACCCGTCGGTGCGACGGCTCGATCAGAGCCGGATCGGGGCGGTTCTGACCGGTGATCGGGTGGCGCTGAAGGGCGGCGGGCCGGTCATGGCGACGTTGATCCAGAACACCAATCCGATGTCGGTCGCCCCCGATCAGGAGAAGGTGAGGGCGGGGTTCGCGCGCGAGGATCTGTTCGTCGCCGTCCACGAACAGTTCATGACCGACACGGCCAAGATGGCCGACATCGTCCTGCCGGCGACCACTTTCCTCGAGCACGACGACCTCTATCGCGGCGGCGGCAACCAGTATCTGCTTCTCGGCCCCAAGCTGATCGAGCCGCCGGGGGAGGCGCGCGAGAACCATCGGGTCATCGGCGATCTGGCCGAGCGGCTCGGCGCCGTCCATCCCGGCTTCGACATGACGGCGCGCGAGCACGTCGACCATATGCTGCGCTCGGCCGGGCTCGGCGGGTTCGAGGATCACCTCGAACATCCGGCGATCGACCTTCAGCCGCCGTTCGAGCGGGCGCATTTCCTCGACGGTTTCGGTCATTCCGACGGACGCTTCCACTTCGCGCCGGAATGGACGAAGGTCGCCGCCGACAACGACGGGCCGATGGGGCCCTGGGCCGATCTACCGCGGCTGCCCGACCAGTGGGCGGTCACCGAGGAGACGGATGCGGAACACCCCTTCCGGCTCGTCACCCCGCCGGCGCGGAATTTCCTCAATTCGTCCTTCACCGAGACGGAGACCTCGATGGCGAAGGAGAAGGGACCGCGGGTGATGATCCATCCCGACGATCTCACCGACCTCGGTATCGCCGACGGTGAGGAGATCCGCCTCGTCAACGCCCGTGGCGCGGTGATTTCGCGGGCGCGGGCCTTCGACGGGGTGCGGCGCGGTGTGGTGATCGCGGAAGGCATCTTCCCCAATTCGGCGCACCGGGACGGACGCGGCATCAACACGCTGACCGGCGACGACCAGTGCGCGCCCTATGGCGGGCCGGCCTTCCACGACAACCGAGTCCGGATCGAGGCGACGAAAAATGGCGACCGTGGCGGCGCGGCCACTTGAGCCGGCGACCACACCCGGTTAGGGACGTGCGACCCGTTTCCACCCGCCCGATCGGGTGTGTTCCCGTTCATGGAGTCGTCCGACATGTTCTCCGTCGTTTCTCGCCGTGCCCCGTCGCTCCTGCTGGGCGCCGGCCTCTGCCTCGCGGTCGCCGGAGCCGCCTTCGCTCAGGGCATTCCCGAGAAGGAGATCAACCGCGATCTCATCCGCCGTGCCCTGCTCGACACCTGCGTCTACGCCGAAGCGGCGAAGGAAGGGGCGAAGAAGGAGAAGGTGGTCGACGGCTGCCAGTGCGCCTCGTTCAAGGTGATGAAGGGCGTCAAGGACGAGATCGTCGGCCGGATCACCTCGGACCGCGCCATTCCGGACGAGCTCTACGACGCCACCACCGAAGCCTACGGCACCTGCGTGCGCTGAGGCGGTCGACCGACGGAGACCCGCCATGGCGACGACCCTTTCCTCCGACGGGCTCGAGGCGCGGCGCAAGAAGGCGCTCTATCGCGCCTGGCATCGCGGCACCAAGGAGATGGACTTCGTCATGGGGCATTTCGCCGATGCCCACATCGCGGCGCTCTCGGAGACCGATCTCGCCGATTTCGAAGAGCTTCTCGACGTCTCCGACCGCGAACTCTTCGCATGGATCGTCGGCACCGAGGAGGTCGATCCCGTCCATGACCGCCCGGTGTGGCGGGCGATGCGGGAATACACCCATCGGGCGAAGGCCGACTGAACGGGATCGCCGCCGCGTGAGGGGGCGAGATGGCGCACCGCTCGCGCTTTCCGTACCGCGCATCTCTCCCTCACGCGAACGGCACTGGCGCCGCAGCGCGGAATCCTGTTGAAAGGCCTCGTTCGACCCCGCGTGTGCGCCCGACGTGCCCCACGCGGGCGTCGGCGCGTTTCCGCCGTCCGAGGTCATCGCCTTGAAGAAGCTCACCGGTCTCTTCCGCCACCGCACCCACGTCCGGCTCGCCGGCGTGCCCGATGGTGCGGAAGGGCTCGTCGTCGGCGATCTCGCCCGTGACGCCGGCGCGCGCGACGGCCGGCCGTCGATCGCGGTGATCTGCCGCGACGGCGTGCGCATGCAGCGCCTGGAGGCGGCGCTCGCCTTCTTCGCCCCCGACGTCCACGTCCTGACGCTGCCGTCCTGGGACTGCCGGCCCTATGACCGGGTTTCGCCGAACTCGGTCGTCGTCGCCCGCCGCATGACGACGCTGTCGCACCTCGCCACACCGCGGGAACGGGCGAAGCCGGTCGTGGTGCTGACCACGGTCAACGCCGCCGCCCAGCGCCTGCCGGCGCGCGCGGTGGTCGCCGGCGAGACCTTCTCGGCGGTCGCCGGCGGCCGGGCGGACATGGGGCTGCTCGTCAAGTGGCTGGAGACCAATGGCTTCGAGCGTACCGCGACCGTGCGTGACACCGGCGAGTACGCGGTTCGCGGCGGTATCCTCGATCTCTTCGCGCCGGACACCGAAGCCCCCGTTCGCCTCGACTTCTTCGGCGACGAACTGGAACAGATCCGCCGCTTCGACCCGGAGACGCAGCGCACCACCGGCCAGTTGAAGCGGCTCGAATGGGTGCCGATGTCGGAGGTGACGCTCGCCCCCGAAGTGGTCAGCCGCTTCCGCCGCAACTACGTCACCACCTTCGGCGCCACCACCCGCGACGACGCGCTCTATGCCGCCATCTCCGATGGACGGCGCTACGCCGGTCTCGAGCATTGGCTGCCGCTCTTTCACGAGAAGCTCGAAACGTTCTTCGACTACGTCGGTGACGCTCGGATCGTCTTCGACCATCACGTCGACGAGGCCTTCGCCGAGCGCCTCGCCGACGTCGCCGACCACTACGAGGCCCGCCGCGAGGCGATGGACGAGGCGGCGAGCGGCGCCGTGCCCTACAAGCCGCTGGAGCCGGCGGCGCTGTTCCTCACCGAGGGTGAGTGGAAGTCCCGGCTCGCCGACGCCCGGACCGCTCGCCTGACGCCCTTCGCGCTGCCCGACGACCTCGACGTCGTCGATCTCGGCGGACGACAGGGTCGCAATTTCGCCGCCGAACGCGCGGCCGATGCGGGCAACGTCTTCGACGCCGCCGTCGCCCACGTCGCCGAGCTGCGCGCCGGCCCGCGCCGGGTGATCGTCGCCGCCTGGTCCGATGGCGCCCTCGATCGTCTGAAGCAGGTGATGACCGACCACGGTCTCGGTCGGGTGAGGGCGCTCGCCACCTACCCGGAAGCCGGGCTGATGGAGAAGGGCGAGGTCGGCCTCGCGGTGCTCGGCCTCGAGAGCGGCTTCGAGATCGAGGATCTGGCGATCGTCGCCGAGCAGGACATCCTCGGCGATCGTCTGATCCGCGCCAAACGCAAGCATTCCAAGGGCTCGGACTTCATCAAGGAGGTCGCCGGCCTCGCCGAGGGCGATCTCGTCGTCCACGTCGACCACGGCATCGGCCGCTTTTCCGGCCTCAAGACCATCACGGCGGCGAACGCTCCACACGACTGCCTGGAGCTGATCTACCAGGGCGGCGACAAGCTCTACCTGCCGGTCGAGAACATCGAACTCCTGTCGCGTTACGGCTCGGCCGACGAGGGCGACGCCATCCTCGACAAGCTCGGCGGTGTCGCCTGGGGGATGCGCAAGGCGCGGATGAAGAAGCGGATCCGCGAGATCGCGGACCAGCTGATCCGCACCGCCGCGGCGCGCCTCCTCAAATCGGCGCCGAAATACGTTGCGCCGGAAGGCCTCTACGACGAATTCCGCGCCCGCTTTCCCTACGAGGAGACGGACGATCAATTGGCCTCGATCGACGCCGTCTTCGACGACCTCGCCACCGGCCGGCCGATGGACCGCCTCATCTGCGGCGACGTCGGCTTCGGCAAGACCGAGGTGGCGCTCAGGGCCGCCTTCGCGGTGGCCGCATCGGGCAAGCAGGTCGCCGTCGTGGTGCCGACGACGTTGCTCGCCCGCCAGCACTTCCGCACCTTCGCCGAGCGCTTCAAGGGCTTGCCGATCCGTGTCGCCCAGGCCTCGCGGCTGGTTCCGGCCAAGGATCTGGCGGCGACCCGCAAAGAACTCGCCGACGGCACGCTCGACATCGTCGTCGGCACCCACGCGCTGCTCGCCAAGGGCATCGAGTTCAAGGACCTCGGCCTGCTCATCATCGACGAGGAGCAGCACTTCGGCGTCAAGCACAAGGAGCGGCTGAAGGAGTTGAAGGCCGACGTCCACGTCCTGACGCTTTCGGCGACACCGATCCCGCGCACCCTGCAACTGGCGCTGACGGGGGTGCGCGAACTGTCGATCATCGCCACGCCGCCGATCGATCGGATGGCGGTCAGGACCTTCATCTCGCCCTTCGACGCGCTGGTGGTGCGCGACGCGCTGCTCCGCGAGCACTATCGCGGTGGCCAATCCTTCTACGTCGTGCCGCGCGTCGCCGATCTCGCCGAACGCAAGGAGTTCCTGGAGCGGGTGGTGCCGGAGGTGAAGGTCGCGGTCGCCCACGGCCAGATGGCGGCGGGCGAGCTCGAGGACGTGATGAACGCCTTCTACGAGGGCAAGTACGACGTGTTGCTCTCGACCACCATCGTCGAGTCCGGCCTCGACATCCCGACGGCCAACACCCTCATCGTCCACCGCGCCGACATGTTCGGCCTCGCCCAGCTCTATCAGCTGAGGGGACGCGTCGGGCGGTCGAAGGTGCGCGCCCATGCGCTTCTCACCGTGCCGGCCCAGAAGAAGCTCACGAGTCAGGCCGAGCGGCGGCTCAAGGTGTTGCAGTCGCTCGACAATCTCGGCGCCGGTTTCCAACTGGCGAGCCACGACCTCGACATCCGCGGCGCCGGCAATCTGATCGGCGAGGAGCAGTCCGGCCACATCAAGGAGATCGGCTACGAGCTCTACCAGCACATGCTGGAGGAGGCGGTGGCGGCGCTGAAGTCGGGCGACGAGGCGATGCCGGAGGAGCAGTGGTCGCCGTCGATCACGGTGGGCACGCCGGTGCTGATCCCCGAGACCTACGTCGCCGATCTCGGCCTGCGGCTCGGCCTCTACAAGCGCCTGTCGGATCTCGCCACGACGGAAGAGATCGACGGCTTCGGCGCCGAATTGATCGATCGCTTCGGCCCGTTGCCGGAGGAGGTCGAGCACCTTCTGAAGATCGTCTACATCAAGTCGCTGTGCCGCCGCGCCAACGTCGAGAAGATCGAGGCGGGGCCGAAGGGCGTGGTCATCGCCTTCCGCAACGCGTCCTTCGCCAACCCGGCCGGCCTCGTCCGCTTCATCGGCGAGCAGGGCAGCCTCGCCAAGATCCGCCCGGATCAGAAGATCGTCCTGGTCCGCGACTGGCCCGATCCGCTCGACCGGCTGAAGGGCTCCGCCGTGGTGCTGACCCAGCTCGTCCGCATCGCCGAGCGCAAGGACGACGGCCCGGTGACGCTCTCGGCCGGCATGGTCGAGGCGCCGGAGACCAAGAAGCTCAAGATGGCGCCCACTCCGCCGCCCCCGCCGCCGCCGCAGAAGAAGCTCGGGAGATACCCGAGCCTGCAGAGCCTCGGAAGGGACAAGAAGCCGCCGACGGGGTGGGGGAGACGGTGAGAGGCGGCGACGGCCGCCATCCGCGCGGCGGGGCCTGCGGTCGACGCTCGACGTGATGCTCGTTCCGGCCGGTGTTTCGCCCGCAATTCGCCTTTCGGGTGGCTGCATCGGCGATTCGTCCGGGCTATGATTCGCGCGGCCGTTGGGTGTTGCGTCGGCCGATGGAGGCCCGACCATGTCTCTCACCCGGCGTTCGCTTCTGGCCAGTCTGGCGGCCGTTGCCACGGCCGCGGTCGTTCCCGGCGCATTCGCCTCGGCCATTCCGGGGCCGACGGTGCGCGAACGCCGCTTGCGGGACGAACATGCCTGGGTCGTCGACGCATTGACGAAGGCCTTGGAAAGCGATGACTTCTCCGCCTTCGCGCCGGGACGGGAGAGGACCCGTCCGGCGCGGTGGCGCTTGGCGCGCGTGATGATGGAGCTGCGCGATCTCGTCGATCCGACGCCGTTGGAGCGGACGCTGTCGGCGGAAGTCTCGGACCTGTGGTGGGAACTGACGCGCCACCCCGGTCTCGTCGAATACCGTCCGCCGATCCAGTCGGACAACGCGTACGAGAACTTCTGAGCGCGATTGGGATCCCCCTCCGTCACCGAAACGTGACCCGACGCCGCCTCCTCGTGTACTGCGCGCCTTCCCGATCTCCGGCTCAATGGTTGCGAACCGTTCGCGAGTGACGGTGCGACAGCAGGAGGAGCCTCCGATGAACGAGATCCCGCGCATGCGCGCCAGCGACTTTCCCAAGGAATTGCTGGAGATCTTCGACGGCTATGTCCATGGCCGGCTGACCAAGCGCGACTTCCTCGATCGTGCCGCCAAGTTCACCGTCGCCGGGCTCACCGGCTCGGCGCTGGTCGAGGCGCTGTCGCCGAACTACGCGCTGGCTCAGCAGGTGAAGGCCGACGATCCGCGCATCGTCGCCACCAAGGCCTCGTACTCGTCGCCGAACGGGCAGGGCACCGTCTCGGGCCTCATGGTCAAGCCGGCGGGCGCGACGGGCAAGCTCCCCGGCGTCCTCGTCGTCCACGAGAATCGCGGTTTGAACCCCTACATCGCCGACGTGGCGCGGCGGGTGGCGGTGGCGGGTTACGTCGCCTTCGCGCCGGACGGGTTGTCGCCGCAGGGCGGCTATCCCGGCACCGACGAGCAGGGCCGCGAGATGCAGACGAAGATCGAGCCGGCCAAGCTGATGGAGGACTTCTTCGCCGCCTACACCTTCCTCAAGGGTCACGAGGCGGTCTCGGCCAAGGTCGGCTGCGTCGGCTTCTGTTACGGCGGCGGCGTCTGCAACGCGCTCGCCGTCGCCTTCCCCGATCTCTCGGCCTCGGTGCCGTTCTACGGCCGCCAGCCGCGGGCCGAGGACGTCGCCAAGATCAAGGCGCCGCTGCTCCTCCACTACGCCGAGCAGGACCAGGGCATCAACGCCGGCTGGCCGGCCTATGAGGCGGCGCTCAAGGCGGCGGGCAAGAGCTACGAGGCGCACATCTATCCCGGCGTCAACCACGGCTTCCACAACGACACGACGCCACGCTACGACGAAGCGGCGGCGAAGCTCGCGTGGGAGCGGACGCTGGCCTTCTTCAAGAAGCACCTCGGCTGAGGGAAAGGGGCGCAGCGCCGGCCTCGGGGTTCCCACGCCGGGGCCGGCCGCGCTCGTTCCAGCGTCCCCGCGTCCGACGCCGGTCTCCTCTGCGCTCCACGTATCTTCACGTAGAGCCGGCGAAGCCGCACAGTGCGCGGCCCCGGTTCGACGGGGGCATGGCGCGGGAGGGAAAGCCCGTCGGCCGAAACGGGCAGGAAAGAAGAGCCAGGATGACCGTCGCCACCGAAATCACACCGATGACGCGCGCCTCGCAGGAGGGAACCGCTTGGACGATCCTCGTCATGTTGTCGGTGGCGCACATGCTCAACGACACCATGCAGTCGGTGATCGCCGCCTCCTACCCGATCCTCAAGGAGAGTTTCGCGCTCGACTACGGCCAGATCGGCCTCGTCACCATGTGCTTCCAGGTGACGGCCTCCGTGTTGCAGCCGCTCATCGGTATCTTCACCGATCGCCATCCGATGCCCTTCAGCCTCGCCTTCGGCATGGGCTCGACGCTGATCGGGCTGCTCTTGATGTCGGTGGCGCCGAGCTTCGCGGTGCTGCTGGTCGCCGTCGGTATGATCGGTACCGGTTCGGCGGTGTTCCATCCGGAATCGTCGCGCATGGCGCGCCTCGCTTCGGGCGGGCGCCACGGGCTCGCCCAGTCGATGTTCCAGGTCGGCGGCAACACCGGCTCGGCGCTCGGGCCGCTGCTCGCCACCTTCGTGGTGCTGCCCTTCGGACGGCCGTCGGTGGCGTGGTTCGCCGGGCTGGCGCTCGTCGGCATCGGGCTCTTGACGCGCGTCGGCGTGTGGGGGCGCGAACGGCGCCGGGTGCGCCCGGTCGGCGCGGCACGCCCGACCAGCGGGTTGCCGAAGAGCGTCGTGGTGCGCTCGATCGTGGTGTTGATGCTGTTGGTCTTCTCGAAGAACGTCTATCTCGCCTCGATCTCCAGCTTCTACACCTTCTATCTCATCGACACGTTCCAGGTGAGCGTGCGCGAGTCGCAGCTCTACCTCTTCCTCTTCCTCTTCGCCGCGGCGCTCGGGACTCTGGTCGGCGGGCCGGTCGGCGACCGCATCGGACGCAAGGCGGTGATCTGGGTGTCGATTCTCGGGGTTCTGCCGTTCAGCCTCGCGTTGCCGTACGTCGGATTGACCGCGACGGCGGTGCTGTCGGTGGTCATCGGCCTGGTCATGTCGTCGGCCTTCTCGGCCATCCTGGTCTTCGCGCAGGAACTGGTGCCGGGCCGGGTGGGGATGATCGCCGGCCTGTTCTTCGGCATGGCCTTCGGATTCGGTGGCCTCGGCGCCGCGGCGCTGGGCGAGATCGCCGACGCCACCTCGATCACCACGGTCTATCACATCGCCGCCTGGCTCCCGGCGATCGGGGTCCTGACCGTGTTCCTGCCGAATCTGAAGACGACGCGGTGAGGCGGGGCGGCTCAGGCCGCCTCGATGTCGCCGCGGTCGGCGGAGACGGCGCGGACGGCGAGGGTCAGCCGCTCCGCCTTCTGCAGCGCTTCGAAGACGGTGGAGAGGTTTCGGATGCTCGGGTTGCCCTCCGGTCCCAGCATCCGCATCAGGCTCTTGGCCGAGATGCCGGTGGTCTCCGACAGACGCACGAAGCCGATCGTCGCGTTGATGAAGTCGCGCAGGACGGCCTTGCCGGTGTCGACGTCGCCGGAGAGGAACAGGTCCGCCGCCTCGGTGAGCAGCGCCACCCGGAATTCGGGATCGCGGGCGGCCCTGTCGGCGACGACTTCCTTGAAGGCACGGGTCAGGGCCATGAACGGCTTCCGTCGGCTCGGGTCTCAACGCTTCGACGCGAGGTGGTACCGCCATCTCGCTTTCGCGGTGTCGATATCCCGCTGTTGTCGCTTCTTCGTGCCCCCGGCGAGAAGGATGACGAGCCGTTGTCCTTCCCTGCCGAAATACACGCGACAGCCGGGGCCGAAGTCGATCTTCAGTTCCGACAGACCGCCGCCGATGCTCTCGACGTTGGAGGTGTTGCCGGTCCCGAGCCGCTTCGGCGCGACAGTGACCTTCGCCGCCGCCCGGGGATCGAGATCTTCGAACCATTCCTCGAAAGGGGCGGATCCGTCATCGTCGATCCAGCACCGGATGTCGAACTCGGATGGTATCATATAGGTTACCAAAGAAATGTGAAGGGGTGCGCGCCATATCGATTGCAAGAGTAGAATCGAACAACGCAGGATCGCATCCCGGGCACCGCACCGCAACGTGGTCCTTGAACCCGTCGGCTTTCCGCACTACCCAAGGATCTCGGTTCCGTTCGTCCGTTCGAGGGAAGTCATGACCATCGCAGCCCGCACCGCCAAGCCGTCGCAGTTCCTCAAGGGGGCGACCGGCGACTGGGAAGTCGTCATCGGACTGGAGGTGCATGCCCAGGTCGCCTCGAACGCCAAGCTGTTCTCCGGCGCCTCGACCGCCTTCGGCGGCGCGCCCAACGACCACGTTTCCCTCGTCGACGCCGCCATGCCCGGCATGCTGCCGGTGATCAACGAGGAATGCGTGGCGCAGGCGGTGCGCACCGGTCTCGGCCTCGAGGCGCAGATCAACCTGCGCTCGGTCTTCGATCGCAAGAACTACTTCTACCCGGATCTGCCGCAGGGCTATCAGATCTCGCAGTACAAGAGCCCGATCGTCGGCGAGGGCATCGTGCATCTCGACATGGAGGGTGGCGAGACCGTCGAGGTCGGGGTCGAGCGCCTGCACCTCGAGCAGGACGCCGGCAAGTCGATCCACGACCTCTCGCCGACCTCGACCTACGTCGACCTCAACCGCTCCGGCGTCGCCCTGATGGAGATCGTGTCGAAGCCCGACATGCGCTCGGCCGACGAGGCCAAGGCGTATCTCTCCAAGCTCCGCACCATCCTGCGCTATCTCGGCACCTGCGACGGCGACATGGACAAGGGCAACATGCGCGCCGACGTCAACGTCTCGGTGCGCAAGCCCGGTGGCGCGCTCGGCACCCGCTGCGAGATCAAGAACGTCAACTCGATCCGCTTCGTCGGTCAGGCCATCGACTACGAGGCCCGCCGCCAGATCGGCATCATCGAGGACGGCGGCACCATCAAGCAGGAGACCCGCCTGTTCGACCCCGGCAAGGGCGAGACCCGCTCGATGCGGTCGAAGGAGGAGGCGCACGACTACCGCTACTTCCCCGATCCGGACCTGCTGCCGCTCGAGTTCGGCCAGGACTGGGTCGACGCGCTGAAGGCCGAGCTGCCGGAACTGCCCGACGCCAAGAAGGCCCGCTTCGTCTCGCAGTACGGCGTCACCCCCTACGACGCCATGGTGCTGACGCTGGAACGCGCCTCGGCCGACTTCTTCGAGGAGGTCGCCAGGGGCCGTGATGCCAAGATCGCCGCCAACTGGGTGATCAACGAGCTCTTCGGCCGCCTGAACAAGGAAGGGAAGGGCATCGAGGCGAGCCCGGTCTCGGCCGCCCAGCTCGGCGGCATCATCGACCTCATCCTCGACGGCACCATCTCCGGCAAGATCGCCAAGGACCTGTTCGAGATCGTCTGGACCGAGGGCGGCGACCCGAAAGAGCTGGTCGAGAGCCGCGGCCTGAAGCAGGTCACCGACACCGGCGCCATCGAGGCGGCGGTCGACGCGGTGATCGCGGCGAACCCCGACAAGGTCGAGCAGGCCAAGGCCAAGCCGACGCTCGCCGGCTGGTTCGTCGGCCAGGTGATGAAACAGACCGGCGGCAAGGCCAACCCCCAGGCGGTCAACGAGATCCTGAAGGCGAAATTGGGGTTGGAGTGAAATGGGGCCCGCTCCCATCGTGGGGCGGATCAGGTAGCTTCGAGACCGCGGCGATCGACGGACATGAGGGCTCGGAAATGTCGAGTGCCGAGGGCGGAGTTCCATCTGCTGGTGGAGATCTGCAAGGACGGTATCTTCGAGTCCTGAGCGCACGCTTTCCGGCAGACGGCGGCTCGTCGGCTCGGGATCGTGAGACCTACTACCTCGAACTGCGGAGCGTCGTCGAAACGACGACGTCGGAATTGGCTGCCGAGAGGCAGGCGCAGATGAGAGCGGCGCTCGAATCGGCGATCACGGTCTTCGAATCGAGCTTCGATCTCGGACCCGACGCGCCCGCGGTAGCCGGCACGCGTCGGTGGATCAAGCGAGTCGTCACTTGGACCATGGACCGTTATGCGGAATTGGGCGCGCGTTTCGCCACCCTTGCTTCGGCAATTTCCTCCGTCGCGGATTTTCTCAAGCCGATCGGGGATTTCTCGACGGCTCTCCTCGTCGTCTCCGCCCCGTTGTCGTTGGCGTTGATCTTCGCCGCGAAGCGACCGGGGCGCCTGCAACCCTATCTCAGGACCGGGGCGATCTTCTTTGCCATCGAAGCGATGTGTTCGGCCACGTGGTTGGGCCTGGAGCAGGTGATCCCCAAGGCACAGGCGAAGGGCGCGATCGCGGCGGCCATCCCGGCGCTCGATGACTTCCAGAAGTCGTTGTTGGACAAGTTGGCCGGGCTTGAGGCCCTGCAGCGAGAGACCGTGACGAGTCTCGGGCGCATCGAGACCTCGATCGGTGAGGTGAAGAAGGAAACCAGCTCCGATCCGAGGAAGGAACTGGCCAATCTGGGTGTATCGTGGAACTCCCAAAATCTCTCATCAGCCTTGGCGAATCGCGATGTCAAGATCGTAGAACTGTTTCTACGGGGGGGGATGAAAGTAGAATCCCATGAGCTTGTGTCGCTTTCGACAACTCCCTTCAGCGGTGAGGTCGCCAATCTCCTACTTCGCTATTCCGATAATCTGCAGAAACTGCATTGTCGCGATTGGTCTCGCGAGGAGCCCTTCCGCGCGCACTACGGTATATGGGTTCTCGAGGATTATATCTTGAAACATCTGCGAAGAGACTGGAGAGCATTCTATTTTTCGGTTTGTGACCCGGCGCCGATGCGAAAGAAGTACAAAGCGCAACTCGATGAATTGAAGATGCCGGATTCAGTATTAAAAAAATTAACGTCCGAAATCAATGCGCGGGTGAGTTCTTGTGTTTCCAGTATCCGCTCTAAAAATCAAGCGTTGATCGCCGGGGAGGAAGATCTCGGCAGTGTAGCAATGAAGCTCTACGCTGCGGGGTTTTATCAAAATCCAGAGAACAAGGATCGTGGATTCAATGCGCCGTCGCAATGGTTCTTCATGGAGGTCAATGAGATGAAGGAACGCGGTCGGCGTGCCGTGTTGGAACACTGGATGCGCGCCGGCTGTCAGAACGGATACCCCGCGCCGAAGCGAGAGGATTGGAAGATCAAGCCTCTCGAGGATCTGCTCGCCATCATTCCATGAGTTCTCGAATCGGGTCACGCGGTTACTCCTTCCTCGCTGATCATGTCGAGCGATTGACCCCATTCTGCGATACGCATCTCTCTCTGGCCCGATCGCCGCCGCCGCCCCCCTCGCGGTAACCCTTCCTTACCTTTGTTCGTCGACACTCCGCTTCGAGGCAGGCCCCGGTCCGTGGGGACCTGTCGTCCTGTGAGCGAGTGATCCATGGACATCGCGACGTTCCTCGGCATCGGCGGCGGCTTCGGCGTTCTCGTGCTCGCCATCTTCATGGAGGGCTCGAAGCTCTCCATGTTCATGGACCTCCTGGCCACCAACGTCGTCATCGTCGGCGCGCTGGTCACGACCATGGCCCGCTTCACCATGGGCGGGTTCATCGCCGCCTTCACCACCGGCCTCAAGTCGGTCACCTTCAATCATCACGTCTCGGCGCGCGACATGATCGAGAAGATCGCGGAGCTCGCCGACATCGTCCGCAAGCAGGGACCGCTCGGGCTCGAGGCGGTGGAGATCGAGGACGAGTTCCTCGCCAAGGGCATGCGGATGATCGCCGACGGCTTCGATCTCAACATCATCCGGGAGACGCTGGAGCGCGAACGCGACCTCCACATCGAGCGGCTCGAGGACGCCAACAAGCTCTTCAACTTCATGGGCAACGCGGCGCCGGGCATGGGCATGGTCGGCACCATCATCGGTCTCGTCTCGATGTTCGCCCACATGGACGACCCGAAGAAGATCGGTCCCGGCATGGCGGTGGCGCTGCTCACCACGCTCTACGGCGCGGTGGTCGCCAACGTCGTGGCCCTGCCGATCGCCGACAAGCTGCAGATGAAGGCGCTCGAGGAGAACGTCAACTTCACCCTCGTCATCGACGGGGTGCTGATGATCCGCGAGAACAAGAGCCCCGCGGTGATCCGTGACATGCTCATCTCCTACCTGCCCAACAAGCATCGCGCCGCGATGGAAGAGGCCGCCTGAGGGCGGTGAGGACGGCGAACCATGGCGAAGAAGAAGGGCGGACACGGCGGTGGCGGCGGGCACGGTGGTGCCTGGGTCATCACCTTCGCCGACCTGATGGCGCTGCTCATGGCCTTCTTCGTCATGCTGCTGGCCGCAGCCAGCCAGGACAAGCAGAAGCTCGCCGATGCCTCCGGCTCGCTCAAGGACGCCTTCGGCGTCCAGCCGATCCCGCGTACCGCCGGCATGATCGAACGCGACGGACTGCCGGTGCGCAAGTTCGTCAAGGCTTCCGGCCCCGTCGACAAGAAGCTCGACGCCGAAACCTCGGCCAACCGCAACGACAGCCACTCCAAGCAGGGCCCCGAGGCCAACACCCACGACTTCGAGGCGGCGCATCAGGAGAAGCCGCGCCAGTTCCTCACCGCCGCCGCTTCGCTGCGGCAGGCGTTGCAGGACATGCCGGAAATCTCCGAGGTTTCCAAGCACGTGCTGTTCGAGGAGACGGAGGAAGGGCTCAACGTCCGCATCGTCGACCAGGACGGACGGTCGATGTTCCCGGAGAGCTCGAAGCAGCCCTACGAATTCACCCGCGCCATCCTCGCCAAGCTCGCGCCGCCGCTGGCGCGTCTGCCGCATCGACTGCGCATCACCGGTCACACCGCCGGTGGCACGCGCTGGGCCGGCCGCGGGCCGTCGCCGTGGGATCTGTCGTCGGGCCGCGCCGTCGCGGTGGAGGAGATCCTGGCCGGCTACGGCGTCACCTCCGATCGCTTCGACGCTGTGGTCGGCAAGGCCGACTCAGACCCGCTCTTCCCCAACGAGCCGATGCTCGCCGCCAATCGGCGGGTCGACATCCTGCTCGTCCACGAAGCCCCGCCGATGCCGCCGGGCGGGCTCGAATGACGGCCGGATCCGGCCGGTCGACCGCCGATCCCGTGTTCCGCCCGGCCCGTGTCGAGGATCTCGATGCGCTCATCGGGCTCTTCGCCGCCGATGCGCTGGGTGGTCACGGCGACAGCGAGGATCCCTCGGTGCGTCCCGCCTACGAGGGGGCGATGGCGACGATCCTCGCGTCGCCGACGGATCGGCTGTGGGTCGGGGAGATCGACGGACGGGTGGTGGCGACGGCGCAGACGACCCTCGTCACGGCGCTGCCGCACCGCGGGCGCAAGCGGATGATCGTCGAGGCGGTGCAGGTCGCGGCCGAGCTGCGCGGCCGCGGCATCGGCGAACGCCTGATGCGGCGGCTGATCGGCGAGGCCGAGGACGTCGGCGCCGGGGTGGTCGAACTCACCTCCAACGCCTCGCGCCTCGACGCCCATCGCTTCTACGAACGGCTCGGCTTCACGAGAAGTCACGTCGGCTTCAAACTGCCGATCGATCGGGCCTGACGCGCTCGCCGCCACTGGACCGCCGGCGCCGGTCGCCCCATCTTCCGAACGCCCCCCGGCGCCGCGCTCGCGACGGCGCCCCCCGTCGCCACCCGCGCGACGGGTGGGGTATCGCCTTCGTCGCCCGGAGACCTCCACATGTCCGAACCCATCCGCCTCCACTACTGGCCGACCCCCAACGGCTGGAAGATCACCATCATGCTCGAGGAGCTGGGCGTGCCCTACGAGGTGATTCCGGTCGACATCCGCAAGGGCGCGCAGTTCGATCCGGACTTCCTCGCCATCTCGCCCAACAACAAGATGCCGGCGATCGTCGATCCCGACGGCCCGGACGGGCGACCGATCTCGATCTTCGAATCCGGGGCGATCCTGCTCTATCTCGCCCGCAAGTTCGGGAAGTTCCTTCCGAGCGACGAGCGCGGCCGCGTCGAGGTCGAACAGTGGCTGATGTGGCAGATGGGCGGCTTCGGCCCGATGCTCGGGCAGAACCATCACTTCGCCCTCTACGCGCCCGAGAAGATCCCCTACGCCATCGAACGCTATCGCAACGAAACGCACCGGCTCTACGGCGTGCTCGACAAGCGCTTGGCCGACCGCGAATTCATCGCCGGCGACCTTTCGATCGCCGACATCGCCACGATCGGTTGGGCCACCGGATGGGAGAAGCAGGGCATCGACCGCGCCGAGTTCCCCCATTTCGGCGCCTGGTTCGACCGCATGATGGCGCGTCCGGCGGTGGCGCGGGGGTTGAAGGTCTCGGCCGAGTTGCGCAGCGACCTCTCCAAGGACGACGACGCCAAGAAGGTTCTCTTCGGGCAGCGGGCGCGCTGAGATCGCGTCGAGAAGAATTCGTGCTCCGACGACGGGCCTCGGGATTCGCGGTGAATCGTTTCTTGCCGCGAGTTCCGAGACTCCCTTGCGTCATCATTGATTCCGTTGTCGGAATCGGGCTGGAAAGGTGAATCGAAGATTGAATGAACCATTCGTTTTCGATTCGTAGACCGGCGATTAAGGAACAAATTTTACTCGAGTTTTAATTATCGAAGGCAGTATTTCCCACATGGAAGCCGGCGAATACAGGGGCCGGCGGACCGACGAGTTCGAAGAACGTGGGAGGGGTCGATGGCCCGTTTCGAGATCAACAGTGCCGAAGTCGCCGCGATGGGCCATCAGGTCATCACCGCCGACGTGTTCTTCCGCATGGGCGTCGATCATTCGATCGGCCGCGGCTGTGCGGCCGACATGATCGCCGCGCACAAGTGGTTCAACCTCGCCGCGGCGCAGGGCAACTGCGAGGCCGCACGCTGGCGCAAGCAGATCTCCGAGGAGATGACCGCCGCCGAGATCGCCGAGGCGCAGCGCCAGGCGCGCGAGTGGATGACCCGCCACTGAGACGGGGCGCCGCGCCGTGGGGCGCGGGGTGAACGGGGAGGGGACGCGCCATGCGCAAGTCCGCGCTCTTCCTTCGCGGGGCGGCCTTCGTCGTCGCACTGCTCTCCACTTTCGGCTCGTTCGCGACGACCGTCGCCGCCTCATGGGCCGCCGTCGTCGCCGCGGAGCCGGAATTCGCCGCCGCGGATCGGCGCTGGTGGTCGCTTCTCGGAGTGTCGGTCCTGGCGCTGGTGGTGACGGTGTGGACCGCCCACCGTCTGCGGGCGGCGCTGATCGTTCCCGCCGAGGACGAACCGATCCTGTGGATCTGAGGGCACAGCCCCTCGTCCGCGCCGCTTGCCGGGCTTTCCGCGCCCGTGCTACCCCGGGCTCGACCCCGGGAGACGGACGATGCGGATTCTCATCACCAACGACGACGGCGTCCACGCGCAGGGCCTCAGGGTGCTCGAGCGCATCGCGCGGGAGTTGACCGACGACGTCTGGGTGGTGGCGCCGGAGACCGACCAGTCCGGCAAGGCGCATTCCCTGTCGCTCTCCGACCCGCTCCGCCTGCGCAAGATCTCCGAGCGCCACTACGCGGTGCGCGGCACGCCGACCGACTGCGTCATCATGGGGGTGCGCCACCTCCTCGAGGCCAAGCCGGATCTGGTGCTCTCCGGGGTCAATCGCGGTGCCAACGTCGCCGACGACGTCACATATTCCGGTACCATCGCCGCCGCCATGGAGGGCACGCTGCTCGGTGTCACCTCGATCGCGCTGTCGCAGGCCTTCGGCTGGGCGGAGGGGGCGGAGGTGCCGTGGGCGACGGCGGAGCGGCACGGACCCGGTGTCGTCTCGCGCTTGCTCGAGGCGGGGATCCCGGCGGGGACGCTCGTCAACGTCAATTTCCCGGCGCGGGCGCCCGATGCCGTCGCCGGTGTGGCAGTGACGACGCAAGGGGCGCGCAACGACGCCACCATCGGGGTGGAGCCGCGGGTCGACGGTCGCGGCAATCCCTATTTCTGGATTTCCTATCGGCCGCAGTCGACGCAACCGGCCGCCGGCACCGATCTCGCCGCTCTCGCCGAGGGCATGGTGTCGGTGACGCCGCTGCGGCTCGACCTCACCGACCACGGCGCCCGGCAGTCCTTCATCCACGCTTTCCGCTGATCGTCGGCGACCTCTCCGGTTCCGACGGTGCCCCCGGTGCAGGGGAGCGGAGCGCGACGCGCGCCGGTGCGGTAACCGGACGCCAACCATTGCCGGTCTAGAGCAGGTCCGGTCGGAGCGAGGATCGCCGTCGTCGATCTCGGTCTCTCATCGGTCCAGGAGGTCCGTCGATGGCTGGTCGTTACGCAGCGCCGCTGCGCCGCGCCGAGATCTCGTTGGCCGAAGGCGACCGCGTCGCGCTCGCCCGGCTGGTTCTCGCCCTGTCGCAGAAGGGGGTGCACGATCGGCGCATCCTGGCGGCGGTCGAGGAGATCCCGCGCTCGCTCTTCGTTTCCGCCGAGTGGCACGACAAGGCGCTCGCCGATCGCCCGGTGGCGATCGAATGCGGCCAGACGATCGATGCGCCCTCCGCACTCGCCCTGATGTATCAGGCCGCCGGCATCGCGCCGGACCACCGGGTGCTGGAGATCGGCACCGGTTCGGGCTACGGCACCGCCATCCTCGCTTCGCTCGCCGCCAAGGTCTACACGGTGGAACGTTTCCGTACGCTCGGCGAACTCGCCGCCGAGCGCTTCGCCACCCTCCACCTCGACAACGTCGTCGCCTCGATCCACGACGGTTTCGAGGGGTTCTCGCGGCACGCGCCCTACCACCGCATCGTCGTCGACGGGGCGATCGAAGTGCCGCCGCGGGCGCTGCTCGACCAATTGGCGCCGCAGGGCGTGTTGATCGCGGCGGTCGGCGTCGCCGGGTCGACGCAGGTGCTGACCCGCTATGTCCGGCGCGACAAGGGCCTCGACATCGAGCCGCTCGGCGAGGTTCGTCGCATCGCGCTCGTCGCCGGCCGCGCCGCCGCGCTCTGATCTCCGCCCCGCGCCGCCGCCTTCGGGAGCGGCCTTCCGATTTCGGCCGAACCGTGGCGCGCGGGCGGTCGGGCGTCCGCGTCGGCGTTCACCAAGTTCAACGGCGCGGCCGGGACGGCGAGGGTGCACGTCAACCACGTCGTCGCGCCCGTCGGAGGCGGCGCGAGTGGCGGGGAGGGCGGAAAACCGCCGCCATCGCCCTGTCGCCGGGGGCGCGGCGAACCGCCTTGGTCGAGGAAAATCGCGGCTTCGATCGCGCGCTTAAGCGTTTGTCAACGTTACACGCGTTTCATGGAAGGCCAGTGATGGGGCGAAAGTTCGCCTCGAACGGCGTGAGTGTTGCGATGCGTGTTCCGAACCTCGATCTGCGGTCTCGCAATCTGTCCCGAGTGGCGATGATCGTCTTCGCGGCCGCGGCCGCGGGAGGCTGTTCCAGCGACACCGGACGCTTCGGCAACGATCCGATCTACACCGGTTCCACGCCGAACCAGCGAGCCATCCTCGGCCAGAGCCAGCCCCAACCGACCCATGCGCAGTCCGGATACGGCCAACCCGGTCACGGCCAGCCCGGCGGGTGGCGCAACGTCGAGACGACCGGCTCGATCGCCCCTTCGGCGCCGCCGGTGACGCGCCAGGATCTGGCACCGCCGACCCATTCCTATGCGGTCCAACCGCCGCCGGCCGCTCCGTTGCCGCAGGCGCCGCGCGTCGCCGCGGCGAACGGCTGGACGGCGACCGGCGGATCGTGGATCAGCGCCCAGCACGGCGACACGGTGGATACGCTGTCGCGTCGCTACGGTGTCCCGTCGGCGGCGATCGCTCAGGCGAACGGGCTTTCCGGCGGCGAGGCGCTTCAGCCGGGTCAGCGGGTGCTGATGCCGGTCTATTCGGCGAGCCAGCCGGCCGCCGCGCCGGTGGCTCCGGCTCCGGCCCAGGTGGCGCAAGCCCCGGCGGCTCCGACCTCGGTTCGCCAGATCCCGATGACCCGCCCGACCACCGCCGCCGCGCCGCCGCCGGTTCCGCCGAAGGCCCCGGCCCCGTCCCCGGTGCCGATGCCGCCGTCCAAGTCGGCGGCCGCACCGCCGCAGGAGCAGGGCGGGGTGAAGCTCGTCGGCGACTACACCGTCCGCAAGGGTGACACGCTCGCTTCGATCGCCCGGACCTACGGTGTCAGCGAGACGGCGCTCAAGGAGCGCAACAATCTGAAGTCGACCAGCGTGCAGCCGGGCCAGCACCTGCTGCTGCCGGCCGGCACCAAGCTCATCCTCAAGACCTCGCAGGCCCCGACCCAGACGCCGGCTTCCGCCCCGGTCAAGGAGGTGGCGCAGGCGCCGGTGACGCCGGTGAAGACCGCGTCGATCAAGCCGACCGCGCCGGTTGCGGTTTCCGCTACCGCCCCGGCGGCGCCGTCGGTGGCGATGAAGCCGGCGACGCCGTCGTCGACGGCCAAGATCGACCAGAAGGCGGCGGAGACCATCGCCGTGGCCAAGGAGCCGGCGGTGGAAGAGCCCTCGAGCGCGGCGGCTCCGGGTTCGTTCCGCTGGCCGGTGCGCGGTCGCATCATCTCGGAATATGGCTCCAAGGCCAACGGCGAGAAGAACGAAGGCATCAACATGGCGGTGCCCGAGGGCACCTCGGTCAAGGCGGCCGACGACGGCGAGGTGATCTATTCCGGCAACGAGCTCAAGGGCTACGGCAACCTGGTGCTCGTCCGCCACGGCAACGGATACGTCACCGCCTATGCTCATGCCTCCGAGCTTCTGGTCAATCGCGGCGACAAGATCTCCCGCGGCCAGATCATCGCCCGTGCCGGCGCCACCGGTTCGGTCAGCCAGCCGCAGCTCCACTTCGAACTGCGCAAGGGTCAGAAGGCGATCGATCCCAAGCCCTATCTCGCCTCCAACTGAGGCGAACCGAGCTCCCGGACCCGAGGAGGCCACTCGGGTGGCGGGAGGTGAAAGCAGGACGACCCCGGACCGATCGGTTCCGGGGTCGTTCTCGTTTCGGGCTTCGGTCGGTCGGACGTTCGGCGCGAGTGGGGTCCGTGCCGGGTCAGCGCGCCACCGGCGTCTGATCGACTTCGAGGTCGTGGCGCTCGCCGGCGATGACCATCGACAGGCGATAGGAACTCGGCTCGGCGGATTCGGACGTGGAGGGCGGAGCGACGACGATGATGCCTCCGTAGGTCTCGCCCGGCATCAGGGTGTTGTCCTTGATGATGTTCTGTTCGAGCGAGGTGAGGTTGATCTCGCCCTGCGCCACCACCGAAGCGGCGAGGTCGGCGTTCTGCCGGGCGGCGATCTGCTGGTTCCAACTGCGGACATAGGGATTGTGCGACGAACGGGCGGCGCCGTAGGCGTTCGCGCCGGCGGCGACACCGGCGAGGATGACGGCCGCCACCTGCCGGTTGCGCTCCTCGACGACGAGTTCTTCGTAACTGAAGACCTTCAACTCGCCGCCGTCGGCCTTGCCGCCGGTCTGGACGGCGGTCACGTCGGCGAGGCGGAAGGTGACCGGTTGGTTCGAGACGTTGCGGATGCCGACGACGAGCGAGGAGCGGGAGCCGAGCGGGGTCTCGCGGGCCGCCGGGGACGCGACGACGACGGTCTTCGCCCGAGCGGACTGAACCGCGGCGCGGCCGTCCCTGACCATGGTCTGCTGTCCCTGCGCCGCCCGGAACGAGGTGGTCTGAGTGGTCACGCAACCGGTGAGCAGAGACATCGACACCACGACCGTGGCGACTACGCGAGATACCGACATGATGAGCCTCCGCCCCGACGAAACGGCGGCGATCATAGATGGGCGAACGAGGCGGAGTCGACTCTGCGGTTGTGATCCGTTCGATCGAGATCGCCGGCGCGTTCGTCCGGCGAGATCAGAGGGTTCGGCCGAGCCGTCCCGCCAGATCCTGCACATATTGCCAAGCGGTGCGCCCCGACCGGGCGCCGCGAGTGGTCGCCCATTCGAGGCTGTCGCGCACCAGTTCGGCGTCGTCGACGACGAGGCCGAAATGGGCGGCATAACCGCGCACCATGGCGAGATAGTCGTCCTGTCCGCATTTGTGGAAGCCGAGCCACAGGCCGAAGCGGTCGGAGAGCGACACCTTCTCCTCGGTCGCCTCGCTCGGGTTGATCGCGGTCGAGCGCTCGTTGTCGATCATGTCGCGCGGCATCAGGTGGCGGCGGTTGGAGGTGGCGTAGAAGACGACGTTGTCGGGCCGGCCCTCGATCCCGCCCTCGAGCACCGCCTTAAGCGACTTGTAGGCGGTGTCGCCGGCGTCGAAGGAGAGGTCGTCGCAGAAGACGACGAAACGGCGGGCCGCTCCCCCGATCAGGCCGAGCAGGGTCGGCAGACTCTCGATGTCCTCGCGGTGGATCTCGATCAGCTTCAGCGGCGGGCGGCCATCGGCGGCGAGCGTGCGGTTGACGGTGGCGTGGGCGGCCTTGACCAGCGACGACTTGCCCATGCCGCGAGCTCCCCACAGCAGGGCGTTGTTGGCCGGCAGGCCGCGGGCGAAGCGCTCGGTGTTGCCGACCAGTTGGTCGCGGGCGAGGTCGATGCCCTGCAGCAGCGTCATCTCCACCCGATTGACCCGGGCCACCGGGACGAGCGCCAAGTCTTTCGCCGACCAGACGAAGGCGTCGGCGGCGTCGAAATCCGGTGCGACCGGGAGCGGCGGCACCGCCCGGGCGAGGAGAGCGACGAGGGCGTCGAGGCGTTCGGCGAGAAGGGCGATGTCGGAAGGGGAGGTGGGGTCCGCCACGTCGTGGGCTCCGCTGTTCGGCCGGGGGCGTCCGATGTAGCATGCCGCTTCGTCGCCGAGAACGCCCGACCGAGGACACCATGCTGCGCGAGATCCCCGCTTCCGACACGCTCCTGCGCACGGCGCTCCTCGCCGAGAAGCTGCCGACAGATGATCTCGGCCGGAGGAACCAGCGGTTCTTCGCCTGGGAGGACGACGATGGTCGGGTCGTCGCCCACGGTGGGCTCGAGGGGCGCGGTGCAGACCGGCTGCTGCGGTCGCTGGTCGTCTCCCCCGGCGAGCGCGGCAAGGGGCTCGCCGTCCGTCTCGTCGCGGCGCTCGAGCACGTCGCCCGTTCCGGAGGAGCGGAGCGATTGTGGCTCCTGACCGAGACCGCCGGGCCGGTGTTCGACCGGCTGGGCTGGCGGCGGGCCGAGCGTGACACGGCGCCGGACGAGATCGCCGGGTCGGCGCAGTTCGCCGCCCTGTGCCCGGCCTCGGCGGTCTGCATGGTGCGCGATCTCACGAGCTGAGAAGCCCCGAGCGGCGGGCGGTCTGGCGGGGAACGGGTTCCGGCCGGCGCGGCATCGGGCGTGTTTGCAAAGCGGCGGGCACTCGATATAGTCCGCGCGCGCCGCGAAGGGTTCCCGTTGCGGTGACGGATTCCGACGCCCATATGGAGCCGGTGCCGCGCCCGATCGGCGCCCCGCCCGCTTCCGAGGAGATCCCGATGTTCGTGACCCCCGCCTTCGCTCAAGGCGCCGCCGCCGCTCCGGGTGGCGCCGGCGACGTTCTGATGTCGCTGGTGCCCTTCGTCTTCATCCTGGTGATCATGTGGGTGATGATCATCCGCCCGCAGCGCCAGAAGATGAAGACGCACGAGGAGATGGTGAAGAACCTGCGCCGCGGCGACGTGGTCGTCACCTCCGGCGGCATCATCGCCAAGGTGACCAAGGTGGTCTCCGATGGCGAGGTCGAGGCCGAGATCGCCGATGGCGTCAAGGTGCGCGTCGTGCGCGCGACCATCGGTGAGGTCCGCGCCAAGGGCGAGCCCGCCAAGGCCGGCGCGCCGTCGGCCGCCAACGACTGACGTCGCCCGGCGTCTTCGCCGCAGCCCATCGCCACCCGCAACGGGGCGGCGCCCCTCGGTGGATCCGAGGCCCGAGGACCATCTGCGATGCTTCATTTCGCGCGCTGGAAGATCATGCTCATCGTCGCTTCCATGGTGGCGTCGGTGGTCTTCGTGATCCCCAACTTCATTTCTCGCGAGACGCTCGCCGGCCTGCCCGGCTGGTTGCCGCATCGCCAGATCACTCTCGGTCTTGATCTCCAGGGCGGCGCCCATCTGCTGCTCGAGGTCGATACGACCGCCATGCTGAAGGAACGGGTGGAGGTGCTGCGCGACGACGTGCGGCGCGTCCTGCGTGAAGACAAGATCGGCTACTCCGGTCTCGGTGTGCAGGGCGGCACCACCGTTCAGGTTCGCATCACCGACACCGCCCAGGTCGAAAAGGCCGAAGCCAAGCTGCGGACCATCCCGCAGCGGCTCTCCGACGCGCTCTTCGGCGGCGGCAGTGTCGTCGACGTCGAGATCTCCAAGGAAGAGGGGGGCGTGTTCCGCCTTTCTCTGACCAAGCCGGGTCTCGAATACCGCGGCCGGCGCGTCGTCGAACAATCGATGGAGGTGGTGCGCCGCCGCGTCGACCAGCTCGGAACCACCGAGCCGGTGATCGCGCGGCAGGGCGAGAACCGCCTGCTCGTCCAGGTCCCCGGCCTGCAGGACATCGACCGGTTGAAGGACTTGCTGCGCCAGACGGCGCGGCTGACCTTCCACATGGTCGAGGCGACCGGACCGCAGGTGCTCGAAGGCACCCGGCCGGCCGACACCGACGTGCTCTACAGCCAGGACGACCCGCCGGTGCCGGTGCTGGTGCAGCGCCGCGCCATGCTGACCGGCGAGGAACTGGTCGACGCCCAGGCGGGCTTCGACAGCCGGACCTCCGAGCCGATCGTCTCGTTCCGCTTCAACACGTCGGGTGCCCAGAAGTTCGCGCTGATCAGTCAGCAGAACGTCGGACGTCCCTTCGCCATCGTGCTCGACAAGGACGTGATCTCCTATCCGGTGATCCGCGAGCCCATCCTCGGCGGTTCCGGCCAGATCTCCGGCAACTTCACGGTCAGTGGCGCCAACGATCTGGCACTGCTGCTGCGGGCCGGCGCGCTGCCGGCCGACCTGACGGTGGTCGAGGAACGCACGGTCGGACCCGGCCTCGGCGCCGACTCGATCGCCGCCGGCAAGCTCGCCACCGGCATCGGCACCGTGTTGGTGGTCGCCTATATGATCGGCAACTACGGCCTGTTCGGCGTCTTCGCCAACATCGCCGTGGTGCTCAACGTGGTGATGATCATGGCGATCCTGTCGATGTTGCAGGCGACGCTGACGTTGCCCGGCA
This sequence comes from Siculibacillus sp., assembly GCA_030247555.1. Lineage (GTDB taxonomy): Bacteria > Pseudomonadota > Alphaproteobacteria > Rhizobiales > Ancalomicrobiaceae > CALBKH01. The sequence continues at coordinate 86,018 of JAOTSD010000003.1, forward strand.
TCGGCGGCATCGTTCTGACCATCGGCATGGCGGTCGACGCCAACGTGCTGATCTACGAGCGCATCCGCGAGGAGCAGAAACTCGGCCGCTCCGCCATCTCGGCGATCGACGCCGGCTTCTCGCGCGCGCTCAGCACCATCGTCGACTCCAACCTGACGACGCTGATCGCGGCGATCGTCATGTTCTTCCTCGGCACCGGCCCGATCAAGGGCTTCGCGGTGACGCTGGGCATCGGCATCCTGACCACCCTGTTCACCGCGGTCACCGTGACCCGGCTGATCGTGGCGCTGTGGGTGAAGAAGGTCCGGCCGACCCGGGTGCCGATCTGATCGAAACGCTCCGCCGCGTCCCGCCTCTCGCGGGACGCGCCCGAAGTCTCATGCGAAGAAGGTGAGTGATGAAGCTCATCAGTTTCATCCCCGAGGACACCAAGATCCCCTTCATGGGGGCTCGGATGATCACGTTCCCGATCTCGATGTTCCTCGTGGCGCTGTCGCTCCTCGCGGTGGCGGTGATCGGCCTCAACTACGGCATCGACTTCGTCGGCGGCACCGTCATCGAAGCGCGGGCGAAGACGGGGCCGGCGGATCTCGGGAAGATCCGTACGGAGCTGACCGAGTTGCAGATCGGCGAGGTTCAGGTGCAGGGCATCGGCACCGCCGAAGACGTGCTGATCCGCGTCGGTCTGATCGAGGGCGGCGAACTCGCCCAGCAGGCCTCGGTCGACAAGATCAAGTCGACGCTCGGCGACGGCTACGAATACCGCAAGGTCGAGACCGTCGGGCCGCGCGTCTCGGCCGACCTGCGGCGCGACGGCATCATCGCGGTGGTGGTGTCGCTGGCGCTGGTGCTGATCTATCTGTGGTTCCGCTTCGAATGGCAGTTCGCCATCGGCGCGGTGCTGACCACCATCCACGACATCGTGCTGACTCTCGGTCTGATTTCGGTCGTCGGCATCGGCTTCGACCTGCCGGTGATCGCGGCGATCCTGACCATCGTCGGCTACAGCCTCAACGACACGGTCGTCATCTACGATCGAATTCGTGAGAATCTGCGCAAGTACAAGAAGATGCCGCTCGCCGAGCTGATCGACGCGTCGATCAACCAGACGCTGACCCGCACCATCCGCACCTCGACCACCACCATCCTGGCGGTGGGCGCGCTGCTGGTCTTCGGCGGCGAGGCGTTGCGCGGCTTCAACTTCACCATGCTCGCCGGCATCATCATCGGCACCTATTCGTCGATCGTCGTCTCGGCGCCGCTGCTCATCTTCCTCAACCTGCGCACAGGTGGCGGCAAGAGCGAGGACAAGACGGAGGCGGCCGCGGCCGGCGCCTGAGCGGGACGGGGGACGGGGCCATGGCGAGCGATCGCGACGATGCCCACTTGCCGCGGCCGGTGGAGATCCAGAGCTACGGGGCGGGCGGGTTCCGTTTCGTCGGTCTCGACGGCCTGTCGCATCGCGGATCTCTTCTGGCGCTGCCGTCGGGCATGTGGGCCTGGAAGGCGTCGAGCCTCGCCGACCTGACGCCGGTTATGTTCGAACGGGCGGCGGCGGAAGCGGGGGCCATCGACATGTTGCTCGTCGGCACCGGGCGCGATCTCGTACCGCTGCCGGCGGCGCTCCGGGCATGGTTCGGCGAGGTGGGCCTGCGGGCCGATCCGATGGCCACAGGTGCGGCGGTGCGCACCTGGAACATCCTGCTCGGCGAACGCCGTCGGGTCGCGGCGGCGCTGTTGGCGGTCGACTGAGCCGGACGCGATGCGGAGCCGAACGCGTCGGCCGCCTCGCCACCTCGCTGGAAGAAATCGGGTGGCGCCCCATGTCCTCCCCCATGTCCGATCCCGTCCTCGCTTCCTCCCGCCTCGATGCGGCCTACCAACTCGTCGACGCCCATGTGCGGCGGCTCGACAAGGACCGCTGGCTCGCCGCGCTCTATGCGCCGGAGAGCAAACGGCGGCACCTCCTCGCCCTCCATGCCTTCTCCGCCGAGATCGGGCGTATCCGCGACATGGTCTCCGACCCGCTGCCGGGTGAGATCCGGGCGCGTTGGTGGGCCGACATGCTGGCCGGGGCGCGCGGGAACGAAGGCGCCGCTCATCCGATCGCGGCGGCGTTGGTCGACACGATCGGCCGCTTCGCGCTGCCGATCGACGATCTCGTGCGGCTGATCGAGGCGCGGATCTTCGAACTCTACGACGACCCGATGCCCGACATGGCGACGCTCGAGGCCTATTGCCTCGATACTTCCGCCACCCTCGTGCGGCTCGCCGCCCGGGTGCTCGCGGCCGGCGGCGACCCCGGCATCGACGAGGCGGCCGGCCACGCCGGCTTCGCCCTGGGACTGACCGAGATCCTCAGGAAGCTGCCGCTCCATGCTGCCCGCGGCCAGGTGTTCCTGCCGCTCGACCTGCTCGCCCGTCACGGGCTCGGTCGCGACGACGTCTTGAAGGGCGAGACGAGCCCGGGGCTGGCGGCGGTGCTGTCCGACCTGCGCCGGCGCGCCCGTGAGGAGATCGCGGCGACGAGACGTTCGATCGGAACGATCCCGCCCGAGGTGGCGGCGGCGTTCCTGCCGGCGGCGCTGGTCGATCCGTGCCTCGATCGGATGGAGCGTCCCGGCTACGACCCCTTCCGCTCGCCGACCGAGGTCCCGCAGTGGCGACGACAGCTTCGGCTGTGGCTGGCGGCGCGCCGCGCCCGGGATGCGATGAAACGCCGAGGCTGACCGGAGGCGCCGAGGCGCGCGACGAGGCGGGCGAGCGGGCTCAGCCGCGCGCTTCCGCCTCGTTCCAGGCGGCGAGGTCGGCGCGGGCGCGGGCGGCGAGCGCCCGCTTCTTCTCGAGCGTCTTCTCGGTGCCGCGCAGGCGTCGGCCGTCCTTGGTCTTCGGCGCCTCGATCGGCGGGAAGAGGCCGAAGTTGACGTTCATCGGCTGGAAGGCCCGCGGCCGGCCGGCCGCCGCCTCCTCCGCCGTCTCGGCGAGGTGTCCACCGGTGATGTGACCGAGGAGAGCGCCCATCGCGGTGGTCGCCGGCGGAGGCAACGGCGTGCGGCCGAGCCGTTCGGCGGCGGCGAAGCGGCCGGCGAGATGGCCGACGGCGGCGCTCTCGACATAGCCCTCGCAGCCGGTGATCTGGCCGGCGAAACGCAGGCGCGGCTCGCTCTTCAGGCGCAACGTCGCATCGAGCAACTTCGGGGAATTGAGATAGGTGTTGCGGTGCAGGCCGCCGAGGCGGGCGAATTCGGCCTTCTCCAACCCGGGGATCATGCGGAAGACGCGCAGTTGATCGCCGTGCTTGAGCTTGGTCTGGAAGCCGACCATGTTCCACAGGGTGCCGAAGGCATTGTCCTGACGGAGCTGGACGATGGCGTGCGGCTTCACCATCGGATTGCGCGGATCGGTGAGGCCGACCGGCTTCATCGGCCCGTGACGCAGCGTTTCGCGCCCCCGCTCGGCCATCACCTCGACCGGCAGGCAGCCGTCGAAATAGGGCGTGGTGGCCTCCCAGTCCTTGAACGACACCTTGTCGCCGGCGATCAGCGCGTCGACGAAGGCCTCGTATTCGTCGCGGGTCATCGGGCAATTGAGGTAGTCGGCGCCGGTGCCGCCGGGGCCGGCCTTGTCGTAGCGCGACTGCATCCACGCCTTGCCCATGTCGACACTTTCGAAATGGACGATCGGGGCGATGGCGTCGAAGAAGGCGAGTTCCTTCTCGCCGGTCAGGGCGGCGATCGCGGCGGCGAGTGTCGGGGAGGTGAGGGGGCCGGAGGCGACGATGACGCCGTCGCCTTCGATCGATGCGAGGTCGACGATCTCCTCGCGGCGGATCTCGATCAGCGGATGGGCCTCGAGCGCCGCCGTGACCGCCGCGGCGAAGCCCTCGCGGTCGACGGCGAGCGCGCCGCCTGCCGGCACCTGATGGGCGTCGGCGGCGCTCATGACGATCGAGCCGCAGGCGCGCAGTTCGGCGTGGAGCACTCCGACGGCGTTGGTCTCGGCGTCGTCGGAGCGCAGCGAGTTGGAGCAGACGAGCTCGGCGAGCCGGTCGGTGGCGTGCGCCTCGGTGGTGCGTGTCGGCCTCATCTCGTGGAGGACGACGGGCACGCCGCGGTCGGCGGCCGCCCAGGCCGCTTCCGAACCGGCGAGGCCGCCGCCGACGACGTGGAGGGGCGCGGGGAGGGAGGTGGAGCGATCGATCATGGCTCCGGTTAGCACCCGTGAACGGTCGAGACGAGAGGATTCTCGCGCGCGCCACTTCGTCGTCGACCGGCGCGGACCTCGCGTCCACCGGGGCGGGCCCCCGCAATCCCGGCGGTTTTCCGCCGCCGGTGGGCAGATATTGCCTGTGGAACGCCTGTGGAGAAGCTATTTAATGGGAAGCCGTGATCGACCGATTCGCCCAGTTCGAGAGGTATTCGATGCGTGCGGCCTTGCTGGCAGTGGTGGTGGCGGCCCTCGGGCTCACCGGATGCAAGACGGACGGCAAGGAGGAGAAGCCCAAGGTGGCTCTGACCTCGGACGCCGATCCGCTCACCACCGGCTCGATCCGGGCGCCGGAGCGCGTCGCGGCCACGGACGGCGGCGGCGGCGACGACGAGGTGCGCGGTTGGGCGCGGGAGCGCGGCATCGCCATGCCGGCGACCGACCGGTTGCCCTACTGTCACGGCTTCGGCTGCGAGTTCAAGACGTCGGTCCCCTTCGGCGAGGCGGACGTCGCGCATCTCAAGCGACTCTTCGACGCCAATCGTGCGTCCCCCGCCGACGAGCGTCGCGCCATCGATCTCGCCGATCAGTGGTGGGAGAAGAAGGCGGATTCGGTCATCGGCGCCAAACCGGATCGGCGCGGCTCGGAGCTCGCCGATGCCCACAAGCAGGGCCAGACCGACTGCATCGACGAGGCGACCAACACCACCACCCTGCTCACCTGGCTCGAGCGCAATGGCCTGCTGCGCCACCACCGGGTTCGCCGGCCGGAATCGCGCGGCGCCTTCCTCTATGCCCACGCCACCGCGGTGATGACCGACAAGGCGACCGGTATCGATTGGGTGGCCGACAGCTGGATGCGCGACAGCGGCGACCGAATCGACATCATGCCGTTGGAGAAGTGGTTCTCGCTCGCCTATGTCGACCCGGTCGAATGAACGGGCATCACGGCGGCGCCCGCCGGGCGGCCAACTCGTGAGATCGGAGAATCGAAGCGCCCGCCGGTGGGAGAGCCGGCGGGCGTTCGAAAGGCCGGGACGAACGGGAGGAGGTTCGCCCAGGTCGGCCGGGCGCGGGGGAGGAGAGCGCACCATCGGCCGTCATCCGCTTCGCGGATGATCGAACGGTCGATCGGGAGAATCTTCCGTCTCGTCTCGTCCTGCCGCGGCATCGGGAGGCTGCGGGCGGCGGCGAAGCGGTCGAACCGTTCTCAGCATCGGAATAGGGCAAGTCGGCTGGCTCAAAAAGACGTTCCGCCGCATGACCTCCATGCAATAATCGACACCCTGAGATACCGAGGTATCCGTTGGCGCATGGGTCCCGACCGATCCGCGCCAGCCGGGGCGCCGGTCCCGCCGGCATGCGGGGCGAAACCGCCCGGCCCGGCGGCGGGGTGACACGGCTCCCCCGTCGTGCGCTCGACCGCGAGCCCGCGAAAGGGCACCGGCCGGGATCGACGCCGGGGAGGCTCAACCGGGGCGTCGGGACAGCAGGTCGGCGAGGAAGCGGCCGGTGTGGCTGCGCGGCTCCTTCACCACGTCCTCCGGCCGACCCGCCGCGACGATCTCGCCGCCGCCGTCACCGCCTTCGGGACCGAGATCGAGGATCCAGTCGGCGGTCTTGATCACCTCGAGATTGTGCTCGATGACCACGACGGTGTTGCCCTGGTTCACCAGTTCGTGCAGCACCTCGAGCAGCTTGGCGACGTCGTGGAAGTGCAGGCCGGTGGTCGGTTCGTCGAGGATGTAGAGGGTCTTGCCGGTCGACTTGCGCGCCAGCTCCTTCGACAGCTTGACGCGCTGCGCCTCGCCGCCCGACAGCGTCGTCGCCTGCTGGCCGATGTGGATGTAGCCGAGGCCGACCTCCGAGAGGGTGATGAGCTTGTCGCGGATCGCCGGCACCGCGGCGAAGAAATCGACGCCCTCGTCGACGGTCATGTCGAGCACGTCGGCGATCGAGCGGCCCTTGAACAGCACGTCGAGGGTCTCGCGGTTGTAGCGCTTGCCCTTGCAGGTGTCGCAGGTGACGTAGACGTCGGGCAGGAAGTGCATCTCGATCTTGATGACGCCGTCACCCTGGCAGGCCTCGCAGCGCCCACCCTTGACGTTGAAGGAGAAGCGTCCCGGCTCGTAGCCGCGCGCCTTGGCCTCCGGCAGGCCGGCGAACCACTCGCGGATCGGAGTGAAGGCGCCGGTATAGGTCGCCGGGTTCGAGCGCGGGGTGCGACCGATCGGCGACTGGTCGATGTCGATCACCTTGTCGATGAACTCGAGCCCCTCGATACGCTCGTGCGGCGCCGGGTTCTCCTTGGAATTGTTGAGCTTGCGGGCGACCGCGCGGAACAGCGTGTCGATCAGGAAGGTCGACTTGCCGCCGCCGGAGACGCCGGTGACGCAGGTGAAGACGCCGAGCGGGATCTCGGCGGTGACGTTCTTCAGATTGTTGCCGCGGGCTCCGACCACCTTCAACGCCCGACCCTTGTCGATCCGGCGGCGTTTCTTCGGCACGGGCACGGCGAGCGTGCCGGAGAGGTAGCGGCCGGTCAGCGACTCGGGGTTCGCCATGACCTCGGCCGGGGTGCCCTGCGCCACCACGTGGCCTCCATGGATGCCGGCCCCGGGCCCGACGTCGACGACGTAATCGGCGGTGAGGATGGCGTCCTCGTCGTGTTCGACGACGATCACGGTGTTGCCGAGGTCGCGCAGGTGGCGCAGCGTGTCGAGGAGGCGGGCGTTGTCGCGCTGGTGCAGGCCGATCGACGGCTCGTCGAGGACGTAGAGCACGCCGGTCAGTCCCGAGCCGATCTGGCTGGCCAGCCGGATGCGCTGGCTCTCGCCGCCCGACAGCGTGCCGGAGTTGCGGGCGAGCGTCAGGTACTCGAGGCCGACGTCGTCGAGGAACTGCAGACGCTCGCGGATCTCCTTGAGGATGCGCACCGCGATCTCGTTCTGCTTCGCCGTCAGTCGCTCCGGAAGGCTCCTGAACCAGGGCAGCGCCCGGCGGATCGACATCTCCGCCACTTCCCCGATGTGGAGGCCGTCGATCTTCACCGCCAGCGCCTCGGGCTTGAGGCGATGGCCGCCGCAGTCGCGGCAGGGGGTGGTGGCGAAATAGCGCTCGATCTCCTCGCGCGACCACTCGCTCTCGGTCTCGCGCCAACGGCGTTCGAAATTGGGGATCAACCCCTCGAAGGTCTTGCGGGTCTTGTGGTGCCTGAGGCCGTCGTCGTAGGCGAACTCGATCGCGGTGCGGCCGGTGCCGTACAGGATGGCGTCGCGCCCCTCCTCGGGCAGATCCTTCCACGGCACGGTCATCGAGAAGCCGTAGTGGGCGGCGAGCGCCTCGAGCGTCTGCGCGTAGAAGGGCGAGGAGGACTTGGCCCAGGGGGCGACGGCGCCCTTCTTCAGCGACAGCGTCCGATCGGGCACCACCAGATCGGGATCGATCTTCTGTTCGGAGCCGAGGCCGCCGCAGGTCGGGCAGGCGCCGAAGGGGTTGTTGAAGGAGAAGAGCCGCGGCTCGATCTCGGCGATGGTGAAGCCGGAGACCGGACAGGCGAACTTCTCGGAGAACACGATCCGCTTCGGGCCGCCGTCGGGCGGGGTCTCGTCGGCGAATTCGATGAAGGCGATGCCGTCGGCGAGCTTCAGCGCCGTTTCGAAACTGTCGGCGAGGCGGGTGCCGAGGTCGGGGCGCACGGCGATGCGGTCGACCACCACCTCGATGTCGTGCTTCAGTTTCTTGTCGAGGGCGGGGACGTCGGCGATCTCGTGGAAGGCGCCGTCGACCTTGACGCGCTGGAAGCCCTTCTTCTGGAACTCCAGGAGTTCCTTGCGGTACTCGCCCTTGCGACCGCGCACCACGGGGGCGAGCAGGAAGAGACGGGTGCGCTCCGGCAGGGCCAGGACCTTGTCGACCATCTGGGACACGGTCTGGCTCTCGATCGGCAGGCCGGTGGCGGGCGAATAGGGCACGCCGATGCGGGCGAAGAGGAGCCGCATGTAGTCGTAGATCTCGGTCACCGTGCCGACGGTGGAGCGCGGGTTCTTCGAGGTGGTCTTCTGCTCGATCGAGATGGCCGGCGACAGTCCGTCGATCTGGTCGACGTCGGGCTTCTGCATCATCTCGAGGAACTGGCGGGCGTAGGCCGAGAGGCTCTCGACGTAGCGGCGCTGGCCCTCGGCGTAGATGGTGTCGAAGGCGAGCGACGACTTGCCCGAGCCGGACAGACCGGTCATCACCACGAGACTGTCGCGCGGTAGGTCGAGGTCGACGTTCTTCAGATTGTGCTCGCGGGCGCCGCGGATCGAGATGGTCTTCTGCGCATGCTCGAACAGGCGCTTCGTGGCGATCCTCGCCGCCTCGCGCTCGGTGGGGAACGTCGCGCTGGCGGGATCGTTCTTCGTGTTCGGCCGGTCCGTCATCTCGTCTCCGCTCCCGGGCGGGAGGCCGTCCCGCGCCGCCGCACTCGCCCTCCGCTTCGCCGCCCCGAATCCGGTCTTGCGTCGATGCGGTCCTTCGATTAGAACATAAGAGGAACATTGGCAAGTCGCCGTCCGTCCCCGCGCGGGCGGGATGTTAGCTCGAGCCGCCGCGCGAAGGGCGGGCGGGAGACCTGTGCCGCCGGGCTGTGGACAAGCCTGTGGACAAACCCGGCCGCTCGCCGCGCGGGCGGTCGGGTGCGTCGCCGAGGGAGGCCCGAGGGTCTACATCTCGAGGAGCACGGGCGATTCCGACCACAGCTTCTCGAGCGGGTCGGGTGAGCGTTCGATTGGACAAGCGGCCGCCGGATGCGGCGACCGGATCAGGGACCGGCCATCCGGCGCGGTCGGGAGGACGACATGTCGGGTAGCGTGAACAAGGTCATTCTCGTCGGCAATCTGGGCGCCGATCCGGAGATCCGGCGCACCCAGGACGGACGGCCGATCGTCAACCTGCGGGTGGCGACGTCGGAGACCTGGCGCGACCGCACCAGCGGCGAACGCCGCGAACGGACCGAATGGCACCGGGTGGTGATCTTCAACGAAGGGCTCGCCAAGGTCTGCGAGCAGTATCTGAAGAAGGGCATGAAGGTCTACGTCGAAGGTCAGCTGCAGACCCGCGAGTGGGAGGACCAGCAGGGCCAGAAGCGCTATTCGACCGAAGTGGTTCTCCAAGGGTTCAACTCGACCCTGACCATGCTCGACGGACCCGGCGGACGGGGTGGTGGCGCCGGCGGTGGCGACGATTTCGGCGGCGGTGACGATTTCGGCGGTGGACGGGGCGGCCCGGCCGGCGGTGGACGCGGCGGATATGGCGGCGGTTCGCAGGCGCGCGGCGGCGGTGGCGGTGGCGGCGGCGGTCAGCGTTCGGGCGGCTACTCCAACCCGCCCCCGTCCTCCGACATGGACGACGAGATCCCGTTCTGAGAGCGGGTGACGCGTCGAAGCGGGGGGCGCGGCGGCGCCGGTGCGGGCGCCTTCGTCGATCGGCGCGCCCGGTCCTTCGGTGCCGGGGACGGAAGGCCGTTCGCGCGATTCGTCGACACGCCGCGCGACTGCCCTCATACCGCGAGGATCGCCTTCACTCCGTCGGCGACGAACTGCACCGCGAGGGCGGCGAGCAGCAGGCCGAGCAGCCGGCCGATGACGACGCGGCCGGTCTCGCCGATGCGCTTGTCGATCGGGTCGGCGAGGAGGAAGACCACCAGCGAGATGGCGAGCACCGCGGCGACGAGACCGAGAAAGGCGCCGAGATGCGCCCAGGTCGGCGCCTTGGTGGCGGCGAGGATGGTGGCGGAGATTGCGCCGGGGCCGGCGAGCAGCGGGATCGCCAGCGGGAAGGCGGCGATGTCGCGGATGTGATCGAGGGTGACGGCGCGGTCGGCGTCGGACTTGTCGCGCGGCTCCTTCTGCGAAAAGACCATCTGGAAGGCGGTGTGGAACAGCAGCAACCCGCCGGCGATGCGGAAGGCGGCCAGCGAGATGCCCATCAGCGCTAGCAGCTTGCCGCCGGCGAAGGCGAAGAACAGCAGCACGACGGCGGCGATGGCGGTGGCGCGGACGGCGACGCGACGACGATCGGAGGCGCTCAGGCCCGCGGTCAGGCCGATGAACAGCGGCGCCAGCCCCAGCGGATCGACGGTGACGAAGAGGGTGACGAAGGCTTCCAGCAGGTAATCGGACATGGGCGCCGCCGGGTGCGAGAGGCGCCCAGACTGCCCCTCTCCGCGCCGGAACACCAGCCCTCGCCGAGACCCGAGTCGCGACGGTGGGGCCCGATCGCCCGGCGGCGCCGCAACGTCGTCGCGCCACCTTCGAAACGACGGGAAAACCCTCGTGGTGATTGGCTTTTCCGGGCGGAATCGTCTATTGAGACGGATCGCCCGAGGGCTCCCGAATCCCTGAAGAGAGACCGCATTTGTCCGGCCGCGACGACACGACCCACGGCGGGGGGCACCCCTCCGACATCAAGCCGATCTCCATCGCCGACGAGATGAAGCGCAGCTACCTCGATTACGCCATGAGCGTGATCGTCAGCCGCGCGCTTCCCGACGTGCGCGACGGCCTGAAGCCGGTTCACCGGCGCATCCTCTTCTCGATGAGCGAGAACGGCTACGACTGGAACAAGGCCTATCGCAAGTCGGCCCGCGTCGTCGGCGACGTCATCGGCAAATACCATCCGCACGGCGATCAGGCGGTCTACGACGCGCTCGTGCGCATGGCGCAGGATTTTTCGATGCGTCTGCCGCTGGTCGACGGCCAGGGCAACTTCGGCTCGGTCGACGGTGATTCGGCCGCGGCCATGCGATACACCGAGGTGCGTCTGGAGAAGGCCGCCCACAAGCTGCTCGAGAACATCGACGAGGACACCGTCGACTTCCAGGGCAACTACGACAACACCGAGCGCGAGCCGATGGTGTTGCCGGCGCGCTTCCCCAACTTGCTGGCCAACGGCGCCGGCGGCATCGCCGTCGGCATGGCGACCAATATCCCGCCGCACAATCTCGGGGAGGTGATCGACGCCACCGTCGCCCTGATCGACCGGCCGGAGATGTCGGTCGAGGACCTGACCGAGATCGTACCGGGGCCGGACTTCCCGACGGGGGCGATCATCCTCGGCCGCTCCGGTATCCGCGCCGCCTACGCCACCGGGCGTGGCTCGGTCACCATGCGCGGTCGGGTCAAGACCGAGACGATCCGGGGGCGCGAAGCGATCGTCATCACCGAGATCCCGTTCCAGGTGAACAAGGCGTCGATGGTCGAGCGCATCGGCGAACTGGTCCGCGAGAAGAAGATCGAGGGCATCGCCGAGGTCCGCGACGAATCCGATCGCGATGGCTATCGCGTGGTGATCGAACTGCGCCGCGACGCCATGAGCGACGTGGTGCTGAACCAGCTCTATCGCTTCACCCAGCTGCAATCGACCTTCGGCTGCAACATGGTCGCCCTCAACGGCGGCCGGCCGATGTTGATGAACCTGAAGGACATGCTCGTCGCCTTCATCGCCTTCCGCGAAGAGGTGATCGGGCGACGGACGCGGTTCCTGCTCAACAAGGCTCGCGATCGCGCGCACGTGTTGGTCGGCCTCGCCATCGCGGTCGCCAACATCGACGAGGTGATCCGTGTCATCCGTGCCGCGCCCGATCCGGCCTCCGCCCGCGCCACGCTGATGGAGCGCGACTGGCCCGCCAAGGACATGGCGCCGCTGATCGCGCTCATCGCCGACCCGCGCCACGTGGTCGCCGAGGACGGCACCTATCGGCTCTCCGAGGAGCAGGCGCGCGCCATCCTCGATCTGCGCCTGCAACGCCTGACCGCGTTGGGTCGCGACGAGATCGCCGAGGAGTTGAACAAGCTCGCCGCCGAGATCGCCGACTACCTCGAGATCCTCGCCTCGCGCGAGCGCATCATGGCGATCGTCAAGACCGAACTCGCCGAGGTGAAGGCCGAGTTCGCCACGCCGCGCAAGACCGAGATCCTCGACGTCGAAGGCGATGTCGAAGACGAGGACCTGATCGCCCGCGAGGACATGGTGGTCACCGTCACCCATGCCGGTTGGATCAAGCGGGTGCCGTTGTCGACCTATCGGGCGCAACGGCGCGGCGGCAAGGGGCGCTCGGGCATGGCGACCAAGGACGAGGATTTCGTCGTCCGCCTGTTCGTCGCCTCGACTCATGCGCCGATCCTGTTCTTCTCGTCGCGCGGCCAGGTCTACAAGACCAAGGTGTGGCGTCTGCCGCTGGCGGCGCCGCAGGCGCGCGGCAAGGCGTTGGTCAACATGTTCCCGCTGGAGCCGGGCGAGCGGATCACCTCGATCCTGCCGCTGCCGGAGGACGAGGAGGCCTGGGGCACCCTCGACGTCATGTTCGCCACCACCAAGGGCACCGTCCGGCGCAACAAGCTTTCCGACTTCGTCCAGGTGAACCGCAACGGCAAGATCGCCATGAAGCTCGAAGAGGGCGAGGGCATCGTCGGGGTGGAGACCTGCACCGAAGGCGACGACGTGTTGCTGACCACGGCGCTCGGCCAGTGCATCCGTTTCGCCGTGCCGGACGTGCGCGTCTTCAAGGGGCGCGATTCGATGGGCGTGCGCGGCATCTCGCTCGGCGAGGACGACGGGGTCATCTCCATGGCGATCCTGCATCATTTCGAAGCGACACCGGACGAACGCACGCTCTACCTGAAGCAGGCTCGCCTGATGCGCGGGGAGGCCGACGCGGAAGCCGGTGCGGAGGCCGAGGAGGAAGCGGGGGCGGGCGGCCAGCTCGACATGGAGCGCTATTCGCTGATGTCGGCGTCCGAGCAGCACGTGCTCACCGTGTCGGAAAACGGTTACGGCAAGCGCACCTCGTCCTTCGAATACCGAATCACCGGACGAGGCGGCAAGGGCATCGTCGCCATGTCGACCGGGCCGAGGAACGGGCGCCTGGTGGCATCGTTCCCGGTCGAGCACGCCGATCAGATCATGCTGGTCACCGACGGTGGTCAATTGATCCGTTGCCCGGTCGACGGGATCCGCCTCGCCGGTCGCGCGACCCAGGGTGTGATCGTCTTCGACACCGCCGAAACCGAGAAGGTCGTCTCCGTCGAGCGCATCCGCGAAGAGGACAGCGACGAGGAGGCGGAGGGCTGACCCCGCGTTCGCGGCCGCTGTGCGGCGAGGGGGCGGCGATCGTGATCGATCACGGCCCTCGGCGTCCGGCGATCCGGGCCCTCGCCGAGGGCGATCTCGTCGCGGCGATCGGTGACGTCCACGGTCATGCCGACCTGCTCGAAGCGATGCACGCCGCTCTCGCCGACGAGATCGCCCGGATCCGACCGGAGGCGGCGACGGTCGTCCATCTCGGGGATCTCGTCGATCGCGGGCCGGAGAACAGGCGAACCGTCGAGTTGGCGCGGGCCGGTGTCGCGGGCGCGCGCAATCTCACGCTGATGGGCAACCATGAGGAGCGCTTCCTCGCCGAACTCGCCGGTCGGGATCCGCCGCAGGCGCGCTGGTACGCCATGGGGGGGCGGGAACTCCTCGCCGAATGCGGCGCGGAGCCCGTCGCCGGCTGGCAGGAGCGTGTCCGCGCCCATTTCGGCGACGACCTCCTCGCTTGGATGGCGGCGTGCCCGCGCCGATACCGCCACGGGCCGCTCCTCTTCGTCCACGCCGGCATCGATCCCGAGCGGCCGCTGGCGATGCAGGACCCCCACACGCTCCTCTGGGTGCGAGAGACCTGGTGGCACCATCCTGGTCCCTATCCGGAGGACGTCGCGGTGATCCACGGGCACGTGCCGGTCCCGGAGGTCGACCTCGGCCATCCGCGGCGTTTGGCGATCGACACTCGGGCTCATGCCGGAGGACGGCTCACCGCTCTGGTGATCGACGGTGGGCGGATGTGCACGCTGACGACACGCCGCGTGTGACGCGCCGTCGAAATCGGTCCGATGAAACAAAAGGGGAGGGCGCACCGTTCGCCGGAGCGCCCTCCCGAGGTGGCGGCCGGATGGCTGGCCGCGGATCGTGACGCCGTCCGGGGGCGACGGCGATTTCGGGGGGGGCACCCGTCGCGGGGGGTGGCGACGAGGCGACCGGGGCGCTCGCATGGGTGTCGCGCCACAGGCCCGAGGAATGCGAGGGAGTCCCGGATCGGGAGAGATCCGGAACTCCCCACGGTGCCGTACGATGGCGGTCGTCCGACTCCGTGTTCTCGTTGGTCGGATGTACCATACCGCGACGTCATGTCCGCCGTTTTGCGTGGCGAAGCGATCGCATTGCGTCGATGTTGCTTCGCGACACCGGCGATGCGGCGGCGAGCCGGAATCGGAGGTGCCGCTTGCCGCGACGCGCGCGGGAGGATAAGCGGGACGCAGAAGGCGGCCGCCGGAGGCTCCGGCGGCGAATCGGCCGAGTGCGTCGACGGGAGGTCGCCATGCCGCGTACGGTGCTCTATTCGGGGTCGTTCGATCCCGTCACCCACGGTCACGTCGACATTCTCGCCCGATCGCTGGACATCGCCGAACGGGTGGTGGTGGCGATCGGCGTCCATCCCGCCAAGAAGCCGCTGTTCGATTTCGACGAGCGCGTCGCCATGATCCGCGAAGTGGTCGCGGAGCTCGGTGTCGATCAGGAGCGCGTCGACGTCGTCGCCTTCTCCGACCTCGTCGTCGAGGCGGCGCGGCGCGTCGGAGCGGGGGCCATCGTCCGCGGCCTGCGCGACGGCACCGACCTCGACTACGAGATGCAGATGGCCGGCATGAACGGGGCGATGGCCCCCGAGGTGCGCACCGTCTTCCTGCCGGCCTCGCCCGGCGTCCGCCACATCACCGCCACGCTGGTCCGTCAAATCGCCGGCATGGGAGGCGACGTCTCGGCTTTCGTGCCGGCGCGGGTCGCCCACCGGCTGAAGGCGCGCTTCGCCGAACGTAGCTGATCGTCCACGTCGACCGCCGCTCGCCGAGCCGGCCTCGACAACCCACGGGAGAGAGATCCCTTGTTGCGCAGAACGCTCCTTTCCGCCCTCGCGGGCGCCGCGATCCTCGCCGCCGGGGCGGCTCATGCCGCCGGTCCGGCCGCGAGCGATCCGGAGAACACGCTGATCCTGACGCTCAAGGACGGCAAGGTGGTGATCCGCCTGCGGCCCGACATCGCGCCGAAGCACGTCGAGCGGCTGAAGACGCTGGCGCGCAAGGGGTTCTACGATGGGCTCAAGTTCCATCGGGTGATCGACGGGTTCATGGCCCAGACCGGCGACCCGCGCGGCAACGGCACCGGCGGCTCCGATCTGCCGAACCTGCCGGCGGAGTTCAATCCAATGCCCTTCGAGCGCGGTACGCTCGGCATGGCGCGGGCGCAGGACCCCAACTCGGCCAACTCCCAGTTCTTCATCATGTTCGCCAACGGCTCCTTCCTCAACAACAAGTACACCGCCTTCGGCGAAGTCGTGTCGGGGATGGAGTTCGTCGACATGATCAAGAAGGGCGACAAGGCCGCCAACGGCGTGGTCGCCGACCCGGACCGCATCGTCAAGCTGCAGGTCGCCGCCGACGTGAAGTGAGGCGAGGGACGGGCGAGCCGGAAACGGCGCGGTGATCCGCCGAGATGCGCGAGGGCTCGGAACCGGTCGGTTCCGAGCCCTCGTCATGAGAAAGTGCCGGATCGGCGCGCCGGATCAGGCCACCTTGTGGCCGGTGAAGGCGCCCTCGGTGCGCTCATTGACCACCATGTTGCGGCCGCCGCGTTTGGCGGCGTAGAGGCAGACGTCGGCGCGCTCGACGATCGACTGGGCGGTGTCGCCGCGCCGCCATTCGGCGACGCCGATCGAGATGGTGATGCGCCCGAGATTCTCGCCCGTCGAGCGCTTGACCAGTTCCTTGGAGAACACCGCCTCGCGGATGTGTTCGGCGACCACCACCGACTGGGTGAGGTCGGTGCGCGGCAGCAGGACGGCGAATTCCTCGCCGCCGAAGCGGCAGGCGATGTCCTGGCCCTTGATGTTCTGCTTCAACGCCAGCGCCACGAGGCGCAGCACCTGATCGCCGGTCTGGTGACCGAAGGTGTCGTTGAACTTCTTGAAGTGGTCGATGTCGGTGAAGAGCAGCGAGAACGGCACGCCGGTCTGCTGGGCCTCGGCGAGCAACCGATCGAGCGACTGTCCGAAGTGCTTGCGGTTGGCGAGCGTGGTCAGGTCGTCGACGAGGCTCTCGTAGCGGATCGCCTCGAGGCTCTCCTGCAATTCGGCGATCTGGCGGCGCGATTCGGAGAGCTGGTTTTCCAATTCGCGGTTGGTGCTCTCGGTGCGATGGGTGACGTCGATGAGGCCCTGGACGATGGTCTCGACCGCGCCGGTTTCCTTGGCGCCGGCCAATGCGGCGCGGGCTTCGCCCAGCGAGGACGAGTAGCTCGAGGTCGATTCCATCTGGGTGGCCAGCATGCCGGCGACACCCTTGATCTCGTCGGACAGCCGACCACCGACCTCGTCGATGCGCTCGCCGATGCGGGTCGGGGCGATGAACTGGTCGTAGATGCGGTTGACTTCGACGGACGTGATCTTGCCGCGCTGCCGGATGATGTCGTTGATCGATTTGTTCAATGCATGATTGAATCCGGCGGCGTACGTGTACCAGAGCTCGTAGTTGCGCGGATAGGCCGGGATCTCGTTCTTGCGCAGGTGTCCCACGGCGTTCTCGCCGTAGACGATGGTGCGCTTGAAGTCATCCCGATCGCTCATGTCGCCTGCCCTCACGTATCGGCGCCACGCCCCGGAGCGACGCGGCCACACCGATGTCATCTCGGCGCTTCCATGAGAATTGTCGGCAATCGCTTAACCTACGGTAAAGGTGTGACGCATCGAGCCGCGGAATTCTGCCTTTTTTTCGATCGTGCAGCCATTCTCGGCGTCACGGACCGCCGTCATGAGGGCCGTCTCCGGCGTCACCGTCGGAAAAAATCACGATACATCGTGGCTCGGAACACACCGATCGGCCCGCACGAAATGCCGATGCGAGTCGCACGCGGAAGTCGGCGCACAACTCGCGAGGAATGATCATCGGCAACGGGGAGCCGGGAGGTTTCAGCCGCCCTTGGCGCGAACCGGACGCAACAGGAAGGCCGGCACGTGATCGCCGAGACCGACCGCCGGGCCGTCGTCGTGGTCGTCGCGGCGCGGACGCGGCGGCGGACGATCGCCGGCGCGAACCGGAGCCAGATCATCTCCGGCCGGGCGGCCGGCACGGGGACGCTCGCGCTCGGGGGCGCGTTCGGGACGGGCGGGACGACGATCGCGTCCTTCGGCGCTGCGCTCCTCACGCGGGGGGCGCTCCTCGCGCGCGGGACGCGCGACCCGCGGGGCCCGTTCCTCGCGCGGCGCGCGGGTCTCGGCGGCCTCTTCGCCGCGGCGCGGGCGAGCCGAGCGTTCGACTTCCGCATCGCCGGCGCGGTCGCGACCGCGCCCGCCACGACGACGGTCGCCGCCGCGCTCCGGCCGCTCGCCGCGCTCCGGCCGCTCGCCGCGGTGTGGGCGGGCCGGACGATCCTCGTGCGGCAGATCGGAGACGTGCTGGCCCATCCACGGGATCTTGTCGCCGATCAGCTTCTCGATGGCCGCCAGATGCTTCAGGTCGAGATCGGTGACGATCGTGATGGCGACACCGGACCGTCCGGCGCGGCCGGTGCGGCCGATGCGGTGGACGTAGTCCTCGGCGTGGACGGGGACGTCGTAGTTGAAGACGTGAGAGACGTCGGGGATGTCGAGGCCGCGGGCGGCGACGTCCGAGGCGACGAGCAGGGCGATCTTGTCTCCCCGGAACCCGTCGAGGGTGGCCGTCCGGGCGCGCTGATCCATGTCACCGTGCAGCGCGCCAACCGAGAATCCGTGTTTCTCGAGGCTGCGGAACACCACCTGCACGTCGCGCTTGCGATTGCAGAAGATGATGGCGTTCTTCAGGTCCTCGGCGGTGCGGACGAGATCACGCAGCACGTCGCGCTTGTCGTGCGGCTCGCGGCCGGAGGCGATGAGGTTCTGCGTCACCGTCTTGGTCACGGAAGCCGGTTTGGTCGCCTCGATGCGGACGGGATCGCGGAGGAACATGTCGGCGAGACGCTGGATCTCGGGCGGCATGGTCGCCGAGAACATCAGCGTCTGCCGCGACGGGGGGATCATCTTGCAGATCTTCTCGATGTCCGGGATGAACCCCATGTCGAGCATGCGGTCGGCTTCGTCGATCACCAGGATCTCGACACCCGACATCAACAGGCGGCCGCGGCCGAAGAGGTCGAGCAGGCGTCCCGGCGTGGCGATCAGCACGTCGACGCCGCGATCGAGCTTCTTGAGCTGCTCGTCGAAAGAGACGCCGCCGATCAGCAGGGCGACGTTGAGCTTGTGATTGATGCCGTACTTGTTGAAGTTCTCCTCGACCTGAGCGGCGAGTTCGCGCGTCGGCTCGAGGATCAGGGTGCGCGGCATGCGCGCCCGGGCCCGGCCGTTCTCCAAGCGGGTCAGCATCGGCAGGACGAAGGAGGCGGTCTTGCCGGTTCCGGTCTGGGCGATGCCGCAGACGTCCTTCATCTCGAGGACGATGGGGATCGCCTTCTCCTGGATCGGCGTCGGGGTGGAGTAGCCGGCCGCTTCGACGGCCGCGAGGACTTTTTCGGACAGTCCGAGTTCTTGGAAGGTCATTCGTTTCCGTGGGTCGCGCGCCCCAGCGGCCGGACCTGCGGCGTCCTCGATCGGGGGCGCCTCGACAGGGCGGGCTCACTCGCGCGCAGAATCTTTTGTGCAATGCGAGATCTTGGCCGGCATATTGATCGAACAACACCGAAAGTCAACGCCGTGCGGCCGAATCGACCTGCCTCCCACGCGATTCAACGATGGTTTTCGGCCACTATAGTGTGATCCGCGACCTCCGGGCGACGGATCGACGATCGGCACGCCGCCCTCGGCGTGCGGCGGAGCCTTCGCGCGGCGGGGGACGCGTGGCGGTGAGTGCGGCAACCGGTTGTCCCGTCGCCTTCATCAGGAGTTGTATCTCCGTTCGTTTCTCACCATGATGGGCGAGAGCCCGTAGGGAGAGATCGGTGGTGCGACAGGCCTTCGACGACGCCGACGAATCGGCCGGAACCGGTGGTCCGCAGATGGCGGAGGCGAGCCGGGCCGCTTGGCTCCGGTTGATCCGCTCCGAGAATGTCGGTCCGGTCACCTTTCGCGAGTTGATCAACCACTTCGGCTCGGCCGGAGCGGCGCTCGAGGCCCTGCCGGAGCTGGCGCGTCGGGGTGGGGCGCGAGCCCGCATCCGCATCGCCTCGGAAGCGGAGGTGATGCGCGAGATGGCGGCGGCGCGGGCGGCCGGCGCGCGCTTCGTCGCCATGGGGGAGGCGGAGTACCCCGCCCATCTCCTCACCATCGAGGGGCCGCCGCCGCTCATCGCGTTGCGCGGCGGGTCCGGCGTGTGCCGGCGCCACGCGGTGGCGATCGTCGGGGCACGCAACGCCTCACTCGCCGGGCGCAAGATGGCGACGATGATGGCGCGCGGCCTCGGCGAGGCGGGCTTCGTCGTCGTCTCCGGCCTCGCCCGCGGCATCGACGCGGCGGCGCACGAGGCGAGCCTCGACACCGGCACCATCGCCGTCTTCGCCGGCGGCCTCGACCGGCTCTATCCACCGGAGCACGAGGGACTCGCGGCGCGGATCGTCGAGACCGGTGGGGCGCTGGTCTCCGAGATGCCCTTCGGCTGGGAGCCGCGGGCACGCGACTTCCCCCGGCGCAACCGGTTGATCTCGGGCATCGCGCTGGGCGTGGTGGTGATCGAGGCGGCGGCGCGTTCGGGGTCGTTGCACACCGCCCGCTTCGCCGCCGAACAGGGGCGCGAGGTCTTCGCCGTGCCGGGCAGCCCGCTCGACCCGCGGGCGGAGGGAACCAACGACCTCATCCGCCACGGCGCGACGCTGGTGGCGAGCGCGGCGCACGTGATCGAGGGACTGACGCCGATCCTCGGTCGCAGGCCGGAACCGGCGGCGCTCGCGTCGGCAGGAGCGGACGGCTTCGAACGACCGCTGGACGCCTCCGACGATGCGCGTCGGGCGGTGCTGGAGGCGCTCGGCCCGACACCGGTGACGATCGACGAGATCCTGCGCGCCACCGGGGTGCGCGCCGGGGAATTGCATCTCATCCTGATGGAATTGACTCTCGCCGGCCGGCTCGACCGTCAATCGGGCGGCCGCGTGGCGTTGGTCATGTGAGGTCGGACGTGGTCAGGCGGTCGGCTCGACGGCCGGCTCCGGGGGCGTCGCGGCCTCGTCGGACGGCGCCTCCTCCGGGTGTGCCGCCTCGTGCGCCCCGGGCGGCACCTCGGCCGGGTACGGGCGGGTGCGCAATTCCTCGATCGCCACCAGATCCGGCGGCGGCTCGGGCTCGACGATCAGCCGGTCGATGGTCTCGATCAGTTGCGGCTCGCACAGCACCGCCATGCGTTCCTTGGGGCCGAGCCAGGCGAGAACTTCGGCGAAGTTGGTCGCCTCGTGGATCTTGGCGGCGGCCATGACCGGGTCGAGCTCCGGCCGGCCGCGGGCGCGCAGCGGCACCGGCAGGTGCATGCGGGCGTGGACGGCGCGGGCGCGCGGGTCTTCGACCACCGCGGTCAGGCCGTCCTCGACCTCGGGCAACTCGGCCTCGGCCGCGACCTGGGCGGCGTGCGCGGCGGCGATGATCGGCGGCGGCGCGGTCTCCTCGGGGATGAGCAGCAACCGGATCTTCTTCAGCCAGAGGCCGGCGGCGAGCGAGCCGGAGGCCCAGGAGATCGGAACGGCGAAGATCAGACCGATCAGCGTCGGCGCCATCCAGGCGAGGATGGCCGGCGAGATGACGTAGGCCGCGAGCGACATGAAGACGCCGATGGTGGCATGCTGCCAATGGTGGCGGATGACCTCGGCGAGCGGGATGCCGCCGTCGTCGCGGCGCTGGGTCTTCCAGCCGGAATCGCGGCCGAGAAGGATCTCGGCGACGTGGCGCGACTGCAGGAGCATCATCACCGGAGCGACCAGCGCCGAGATCAGCGTCTCCAGCACCATGCCGACGAAGATGGCGATGCCGCCGCCGCACCTGCGGCGGAGCTCGGGGCGCAGGATCGTCTCGATGACGCCGAGGAGCTTGGGTAGCAGCAGCACGCCCATGGTGACGATGAAGAGCTGCAACGCGCGCTCGCTGTCGAACCGCGGCCAGGCCGGGTAGAGCGAGAATTCCTTGGAGAAATACTCCGGCCGGATGAACTTGGCCTGCAACGCGAGGGCCAATCCGACCATCAGCAGCATCAACCAGATCGGCGAGGCGAGGTAGCTCATGATGCCGGTGGCGAAATGGATCCGCGACGGCCAGGCGAGCCCGCGGGTCGGCAGCACCTTCATGTGCTGGAGATTGCCCTGGGCCCAACGGCGGTCGCGCATGGCGACGTCGAGCAGGGACGGCGGGCTCTCCTCGTAGGAGCCGCCGAGCCAGGGCACCATGTGGACGCCCCATCCGGAGCGCCGGATCAGGGCCGCCTCGACGAAGTCGTGGCTCATGATGTGGCCACCGAAGGGTTTGCGGCCCTTGAGATCGGGCAGGCCGCAGGCTTCGGCGAAGGCCTTCGTCCGGATGATGGCGTTGTGGCCCCAGTAGTTGCCGTCGCGACCCGACCAGGCGGAGAGGCCGCGGGCGATCACCGGGCCGTAGACCTTGCCGGCGAACTGTTGCAGGCGAGCGAAGAGGGTGTTGCGGTTGGCGATCACAGGCAGGGTCTGGATGATGCCGGCGCGCGGGTCGTCCTCCATCAAGAGCGCCATGGTGACCATGGTCTCGCCCTGCATCAGGCTGTCGGCGTCGAGCACCAGCATGTGGTCGTAGCGGCCGCCCCAGCGGGTGACGAAGTCGGCGACGTTGCCGGCCTTACGGGCGATGTTCTTGTGGCGACGGCGATACCAGACGTTCATGCGGCCGGCGAGGCGGTGGCGCAGGCGGTCGATCGCCAGTTCTTCCTCGACCCAGCAGGTCTGGTCGGTGGTGTCGGAGCAGACGAAGATCTCGAAGCTCTCGCCCTCGCCCAGCGCGATGATCGCCTCGGCCATGGCCTCGAGCGCGCCGATGGTGCGGGCCGGGCTCTCGTTGTAGACCGGCATCAGCAGGGCGGTGCGCGAGTGCAGTCGGCGATCGATGGCGCGCTCGTGCTTCTTCTCGACGAAGCCGGCGAAGAAGCCGGCGATGCCGGATGCGGCGGAGAGCGCGATCCACGAGAAGGTGACGCCGAAGAAGACGATCAGCGGCCATTCCAGTCCGACGATGCCGCCGGCGGACACGACGCCGACCATCTCGCGGATGCCGTAGAACGAGATGGCGGCGGCGAGGCCGAAAACGAAGAGGCGGGTCAGCCGCACCGTGAGCGACGGCGCGCCGTCGATCACGCTCGGGCGCGGGCCGTCCCAGCGGTCCAGCCGCTGCACCGGCATGGCGAGCGGCGTCTCCGGCGGGACCGGGCCGAGGCGATCGAGGGCGGCGAGGGCGACATCCGTGGTCACGATGGCTTCCGGGATCCGAGGGGTTTCGGCGGGGCTCAGGCGGCGACCCAGCGATAGAGCCAGGTTTCGCTGACCGGCTTCTGGCCGTCGGTCAACTGGACTCTCAGTTCGCTGAGCGGCGCGTTCTTCGGGTCGAGATCGAAGGTCACCCGGTAGCCGCCGGTGGCGGGGTTGGGGCGCAGGATCGGGGAGACGATGCGGCCGGCGGAGGCGGTCGCGACGACCTTGACGCCGGCGACCGGCGGCATCGGGCCGGTGAAGTCGATGGCGTAGCGCCGCCAGGTCGCCTCGCCGCCCTGACCTTCGAGGCTGGCGGCGACGCGGCCGATGTCGCTCGGGGCGAGCCCGGCGCCGGTCCAGCGCAGCCGGTAGGCGGCCGAATACTCCTGACCGGCCGGAATCCTGGTCTTCGGCCGCCAATAAGCGGTGATGTTCTCGTGGATCTCGCTGTCGGACGGGATCTCGACCAGCACCACCGAACCCTTGCCCCAGTCGCCGACCGGCTCGACCCAGGCCGAGGGGCAGAGATCCCAGCGCCGCTCGAGGTCCTGGTAGTCGGCGAAGTCGCGCGAGCGCTGGGCGAGGCCGAAGCCGTGCGGGTTCTCGTCGCCGAAGACCGAGATCTGCAGGGTGCGCGGATTGGCGAGCGGTCGCCACAGCCGCTCACCGAGGCCGGTCATCACCGCCAGACCATCGGAGAGATGGACGGCCGGCCGGATGTCGTCGGAACGGGTGCGGCCGATCGAACCGTAGAGGAACATCGAATTGAGCGCGCCGAGGCCGACGTGGGCCAGATCCTCGCGCGGGAACAGCGTCAGTTCGACGTCGATGGTGGTCTCGTCGCCGGAACGCACGGTGAAGCGATAGGCGCCGGTCACCATCTTGGAATCGAGCAGCGCGTAGAGGCGCACCGTCTGGGCGGTCTCCTCCGGCTTCTCGATGTAGAAGCGGGAGAAATAGGGGAACTCCTCGCCGTCGGGTTCGGCGGTGTTGATGGCGAGACCGCGCGCCGTCAGGCCGTAGACCTGATCGCGGGCGATCGACTTGAAATAGGTCGCGCCCTGGAAGACGGCGAATTCGGGCCAGCGGTCCGGGTCGCGCGGGCGGCGCAGCTTGAGGCCGGAGAAGGGCAGCACCACCCCGTCCTCGGGGGGAGCGACGTTCGCCCCCCAGTCGAAGCGGTCGCGGTCGAAGGGGATCGGCAGCGCGACCCCGTCCTCGACGAGGTGGAGTTCGACCGGGGCGCGGTAGACGAAGCCCGAAGGGAGCGGCTCGAGCCGGTAACCGCGCTTCTCGTCGCGCCAGATCCACAGGTCGCGCTTCCAGCGGATGTCGCGGTACTGGTCCTGGGTCAGATCGGCGAAACGCTGGGGCACCGGGGGCTTCGGGACGACGCGCGCAGTGGAGGCGAGCCGTCGCGCCTCGTCCTTGAGCCAGCCGAAGGAGAAGGGCACGCCGGTGGCGGCCCGCTGCGGTTGCGCATCGCTCTGCGCCGCGACGGGGGAGGCGCCGACACCCAAGCCGAGGGTGGCGGCGAGGGAGAGCGACGAGGAGAGGAATGCGCGGCGGTCCATGGGCGAGTCCGTCGGCCAGAACATGGCCGGAATTGCGGCGGGAGGCCGCCTCCGCCGAGGCCGATCGTCGCCGATGACGCCATCGTGACGGCGTACATCGCCGACCGGGACCGGGATCTCGGGAGGCGCTCGGACCATAGCTCATTTGTGAAGCGGGTCAACGACTTCTCGGCGTCCGCGAGTGAACCGGGGTGGTCGAGAGCGACCGCTCCCGGGCGACGGTGGCGGGATCCGGAGACGGCGATGGTGCGGTGCGGCGGGCTGCCCCGTGAGCGGCGCCTCGTCGCACCCCTCAGGCTCGGATGCGGGCGACGAAGCCGTCGACTTCGGAGCGCAGTCGGCGGGCGACGCCGTTCAACTCCTCCGAGGAGGCGACCATCGCGCCGGCGGCCTGCGAGGTCTCGCGGGTGGAGCGGTCGACGTCGGCGATGTTGGCGTGGGTGGCCCGGGTGCCGGCGGCCGCGTCGTCGATCGAACGGGCGATCTCGCGGGTGGCGGAGGACTGTTCGTCGACCGCCGCGATGATCGAGCGGGAAATGGCGGTGATCTCGTCCACCGTGGTGGTGATGTCGCGGATCGCCGCGACGGCGTCGCCCGTGACGGTCTGGACCGTGCCGATCTGGCGGGCGATCTCCTCGGTCGCGCCGGCGGTCTGCTGGGCGAGGGTCTTCACCTCCTGAGCGACGACGGCGAAGCCGCGGCCGGCCTCGCCGGCGCGTGCCGCTTCGATGGTGGCGTTGAGGGCGAGGAGGTTGGTCTGTGAAGCGATGGCGTTGATCAGGCCGACGATCTCACCGATGCGGTGCGTGGCGTCGGAGAGATTGGCGACGATGGCGTTGGTTCGCTCCGCCTGGCGGGCGGCGGTGGCGGAGACGGTGCCGGCCTGATGCATCCGGCGGCCGACCTCGTCGATGGTGCTCGACAATTCCTCGGTGGCGGTGGCGACCGTGGTGACGTTGCCGGAGGCGACCGCCACCGCTTCGGCGGCGGCCCCGGCGCTGTCGGCGGTGGAATGGGCGATGCGATCGACGTCGCCGGCGCCGGCGGCGATCCTCTCGGCCGCTTGGGCGACGGTGTCGACCACGTTGGCCACGGTGGAGGCGAAGGAGTCGGCGAGCGCGAGCCTGTCGCGGCGGCGCTCGGCGCGGACACGTTCGTCTTCGGCGGCGCGCTCGGCCTGGAGCGTCTCGCGTTCCTCGATCGCCTGGCGGAAGACGTCGGTGGCGCGCGCCATGCGGCCGATCTCGGTGCGAAGGGCGATGTGAGGGACGACGCCGCCGCGACGGCCGGAGGTCAGATCCTCCATCACCGCGGTCAGGGCGCCGATCGGGCGGACGACGAAGCGCAGGAACGCGAAGGCGGCGAAGATCAGGCCGAGGGTGGCGACGGTGGCGGCGGCCGAGGTGAAGGTGGAAGTGTCGGAGATGGTT